>DAOTPH010000036.1:0-11634 GCA_035451765.1 Bacteroidota bacterium
AACAGGTTATCCATTAATACAAACTACATCTGGGGATCTTGCTTTTGAGAAAACAATAGAAAAGGGGAAAATTATATTTATTTCTGCACATCCCTCACTCGAATGGGGAAGCTTTCCCATTTCTTCATTATTTCCCGTGTTTATAAATCGCTCTGTTGAATATCTCACAATGATTCCTGAAATTTCAAGAACGGCGACAATAGGAGAAACCATTCAAATAACAATACCCGAAAATTATGCAAAAGGTTCAAGCTTCAAAATCACAGACCCACTGAAAAACGAATCGGTTGTTTATGCGCCAAATCTCTCCAATGGAACTACACTGAGGCTTGATAATCTCAAAATGCCAGGAAATTATATTATTTATAATCAATCCCAGGAGCCCGTTGCAATGGTATCTGCTAATATCGATAAGCGAGAATCCGATATTACCAAAATAAATAACAACACAATTGAATCTCAATTAAAGAAAAAATACGGCGACAAATTAAATGTTTCTTTTATTGAGGATTTATCTTCACTTGAGAAAAGCATCCAGCGGATACGTACCGGCTCGGAGCTCTGGCAATTGTTTGTGGTACTTGCATTGCTTACTGGTATTGCAGAATTGATTGTGGAACGTGTCACAAAAAATGATGTTGTGGAGTGAAGATAGAAATAGAATAAACCCTCCAAGTATCAATATAAAAAATATTTATATAACTTTTAACGTTATAATATAATTATAATTAAAAAATGAGGTATTATTATGAAGCTCAAAAGATATTTTATTATAATTTTTTTAGCTTCTTTCTCTCTATTTTTGTTTAATGCAAGCAAAACAATTGCTCAGCAATATCCCGAGAAAAAATTTATTTGGCAACGAATAAAATTTGAGGATTCCACTTGGTATGGCAGAACAATTGAAATGAAAGCTGTAAAGACTTCAAATAACTTATTAATCATTGGAGGGCAAACTTTATATTCATGGAATAAAAGACCTATCTCAATTTCATCAGACTATGGGGAAACATGGAAACGATATAATTATGATCATCCTGTTGATTTTATTGTCGATAGCAAAAACCGTTTAGTAATTTATGGAGATTACGATTCCCTCTCTCAACTTTTGCATATTGTTGATTTGAATTCATTTGAAGAGCAAACACTACAAGTACAAACTACATTTCCAATTAAACAATTAATCGAAATAAGTGAAAACAATTATATAGCAAAGGCAATTAATTATATTGACACATATTTATATTTAATAAATTTAAAAGAACAATCTACCACACAAATTCTACCACGAGATGATACTACAGGGGTCTATGCTAAACTTAAATATGTTGAAAATTTATTTAAGGGATCCCAACCAAATAGAATTTGCGTAGTTGATGGCTATTACCCAGGTGGGCTTTATTATACAGATGATTTATTTAATACTGTACATCAATTTTTGACAGATTCGAATGTGACAGGACAAAGCACTATTTGGGAGATAAAATACGATGATGGTGTATGGTTATGGGGTGGTTATACTTGGGAAGGTTATAATGTAACATCAGTAAATTTGTGGAGAATCAAAGATGAAAGTGGGCAAAAAGACTTAATCTTGCAAGATTTATATCCACCAGTGAATTATATCACACCCTATACTATGTATGCAGCAAGCAATGCTAATTATGTATTTGTATTGAACGGAGCAAATCATATAATTTATAATAATGAGCAAGATTCATTATTTTATTCAGATGATTATGGGGATACATTCTATAGTGTTCCATTACCACCAATTGCCCATCTTAAATATGCTATTACTCCATCGGTCACTTATGATGGACATCCGATTGTTATTTTATCGTATGGGGATACATCCGAAGTGCATTTTGAAAGCGAGCTTTATATAGGTTATCAGGATACAACATCTGTAAATAATCCAAAAGAAAATTCAAATATCACCATTTTGCCTAATCCCGCAAGAGATTATCTCATAGTTAATATGCCTTATAATAATGACCCAAGCGAGCATTGGCAATATAATATAATAAATTTTCTGGGCCAGAATGTGCAAAGTGGTTATTTAAAAAATAATAGAATTTCAATAGCGGAATTGCCAACGGGTTTATATTTTATAATTTTAAAATTGCCATATTCAATAAATAGCAATAGATCTTTGCCATTGAAATTTATAAAGGAATAAAAATATTAATGAAAATTTAATAAGGGAAAAAATATAAAGGATAATCTTAGAAAAATGAAAGATCTGAATTTTTGATACGTATATATATATATATGCAAATATGAAAAATATTTACATATTAAAAAATATTTATTTATCAAAATTATAGGAATTTTTTAAAATGAAAAATTTTTCAAGACTGCGGATGTTAATAATAATGAGTATAGTTCTATTCTCATTATCAACATATTCAAGCAAAAGCGCAACACAAAATCCTTCCCAGACCACGAATGTAAATTTGGGTCCATGCTCTGGATATGTTACTACATGTGTATCAAAAACACCTACACCAACTGAACCTTCAAAGATTACAGTATGGGTACATCTGCATGTTGATAGTGGTCCCCTAGGTTCTCATGACTGGCAAGGAAATATATGGGATGGACCTTTATCATTGAAACTTCCAGATGGGACAGAAATACCTCTTGATTCAAGCTTAATTTTTAATAATTCTGATATTATTACAAATGTTTCTTATTTTCCTTCTTTTGATTCTTCAACTAATTTTGAAGAATGGTCACCAACAAGTTATAATATCAATTTTAGTGATAGCGCAACACAACAACTAACAGGGATTCTTGAGAAAACTGATACTGATTCTGTTCCTGTCTATTATATTTGGAAAGGCGGTTCCTTATTGGATAAAATTAGCGATACTGATTTAGTAGAGATTATTCAAGCAATAAATTATTCCGACCCATCTTATCAAGCAATGACAGTATTTCCAAATCCTGCAAATGAAAATATAACAATTTCATTTAATTTCTACCCACAAATTGATGGTTATCCTTCTTTGGTAGGCAATACACTTGACTACTTGAAAATATATAGCTTGGAGGGTAAAGTTGTATATGAAGAATCAAATATTCCATCGCGTGAAAATAAGAAAATTGACATCAAATCATTATCGAGCGGAATATACATTATAGAAATAGCCGTAACCAACGTTAATTTGAAATGGCATACTATGTTTAGTATAATGAGATAATTAGTAGGGGCAATAGTAAGGGCAATTCATAAATTGCCCTTACTTGTTTTATAATTTATTCTTATTTTTGAATAATGTATTTGCATAATTAAAAAATGAATGGAGTATTTTCTGATTCTGTTATTACACAGTGCAGGCAAGATGTATTAAAAAAATTAAAAAGTAAATTCAAAAATTGCCAAACCGCAGATATTGAGGATGCTATAGAAAATGCAATTTTTAAATATATACAGGCAATTAAAAATAACGATAGAATTGAAAGATTTGATTCAATAGGAAAATTTGAATCTTGGCTCTATATAGTAACAGAAAATGAGATTATTGATATAATGCGAAAGAATAAGAAATTTATTAATTATGAGGATGAAAAGGAAACCGATAATGATGAGCAACTATTTCAAACTTATGGTGAATTTATTGATGATAAAATTCCATTCATTGAATTCATTACTGAAAAACAAGATGAATATAATATTGATAATATATTGAAGAATTTTTGGAAATTGGTAACAAGTAAAGGCAATTTAGATTTAGAAGAAATGATAATATTGCAGAAACATCATATTGAAGGAATTGATTTAAAAACATTAGCTGGGGAGATGAGAAAAACTCCAAATAGTATGTATCTTAAAAATATAAGGTTAAAAGAAAAAATAAAGGAAATTTTAAAGAAAAAAAATATAAAAAATATAGAGGATTTGGATTATTGAAACACATATTTTCCCTATTTTTAGTTTTTGCTCCTGAAAACTAGCGATATTGGGACACCCTCCAAATTGAAATTAGCTCGCAATGTGTTTTCGAGAAAGCGACGGTAATTTGTTGGAACTAATTGCGGAAAATTGCAAAAGAATGCAAAAACAGGTGGCGCTACCTTCACTTGCGATATAAAATTAATACGCAAATCCTTGCCTTGAATTGATGGTGTTGGATTTTTTTCCAAAATTGGAAGCAATGTGGAATTAAGCTCAGAGGTTTTGATATGTGTGGTTCGACGCTCCTGAATTGATTTTGCTAACTCTATAACTTTAGTAATTCTTTGCTTAGTCAAAGCAGAAATGAATACTAATGGCAAATACTTATAGCTTGGCATTTGATAATAAAATTCCTCAATAAATTTTTGAGCAGTTTTATCATCTTTTTCAACTAAATCCCATTTATTTACTGCAACAATAATTCCTTTCCTTGCTTCATCGACTTGATTAATTATTTTTTTATCTTGATCCTCCAATCCGCGAGTTGCATCCAGCATAACCACCACAACATCGCTTCGCTCAATTGCCCGAGATGTTCGTAAAATACTATAAAATTCCACATTTTCCTTGATATTGCTTTTCTTGCGCAAACCCGCTGTATCTATAAGTATAATTTCTTCATTATAATATTTCATAATACTATCAATTGAGTCGCGTGTTGTGCCTGGTATATCAGTGACAATCGAGCGATTTTTCCCAAGTAAAGCATTTGTAAGGCTGGATTTGCCTGCATTTGGACGCCCAACAATTGCAACTTTCAATCGATTATCTTCTGTTTCATCTTCATTATCATCGGGCAAATTTTTTACTAATTCATCTAAAAAATCGCCCGTATTATGTCCATTAATAGCAGAAATTGGAAATGGTTCGCCAAGTCCCAGATTATAAAATTCATAAGAATAATTATCCTGAATAGTATTGTCGCACTTATTTACAACGAGAATAACAGGCTTTTTAGAAGTTCTCAAAATCTCGGCAATATCAAGATCATAAGCAGTGACACCATCGCGGGAATCCACAACGAAAATTACAGCATTTGATTCTTCAATTGCAATTTGAGCTTGCTCACGAATTGCAGATTCAATTGCACGGTTATCTCCTGGGATAAATCCACCTGTATCAATAACTTGAAATTGCTTGCCATTCCATTCACTCATCCCATAAATTCTATCGCGAGTTATACCGGGTTCAGATTCGACAATAGCCTCACGTTTGCCGACTAATCGATTAAAAAGAGTAGATTTTCCCACATTTGGACGCCCAACAATAGCCACTAAATTCATTTTTCTTCTATAATCTTTATTAATTATATAATTTTGCAATATATTATTTAAAAAACGAATGGAAAGCAATTTAATTGATAAAAAAATATTACTTGGTATAACGGGTTCGATAGCCGCATACAAAACACCGATGCTTGTGCGGGAATTAGTCAAGCTTGGTGCAGAAGTCAAAACAATTTTGACACCATCAGCAAAAGAATTTGTTGCTCCCCTTGCATTGCAAAGCGTAAGCAAAAACCCCGTGATAATTGATATGTTTGACAAAGATGTGCAAAATCAAGGTGCATGGCATATTCAACTTGCTCACTGGTGCGATTTAGCAATAGTTGCGCCCTGCACAGCATCAACACTTGGCAAATTGGCAAATGGAATTGCAGATAATGCATTAATCGCCGTTATGATTGCGCTACCAAGAAATAAACCTTTATTAATAGCTCCCGCAATGGATGAAACAATGTTCAATCATCCATCTACGCAAAGAAATATAGAATTACTCAAGCAATATGGTGCAATTGTAATTCCTCCTGAGAGTGGAGAGCTTGCAAGTGGATTGAGAGGCACAGGTAGATTGCCTGATTTTTCTATTATAATTAATGAAATTATAAAAGCACTTAATATTAAGCAGTCAACTAATAATATAAATGATTTACTTAATAAACCTCAGGAAACATTAGATGAAGCAGTCGAAAAAATAAAATTTAATACTGAATTGGAATTGGAATTTTTAAAGCACAATATACAAATTGATAAATTAAAGGAATATTATAAAGGGAAAAAAATATTAATCACGGCAGGACCAACGGTTGAAAATATCGATCCGGTGCGGTATATTTCAAATCATTCAAGCGGAAAAATGGGCACTGCCCTTGCCGAAGCTGCAAATTCGATTGGTGCAGAAGTAATTTTGATTGCGGGACCGATTTCTATTAATACATCTGATAGTATTAAAAGAATTAATGTAAAAACAGCAGAAGAAATGTATAGTGAAACAATGAATTATTTTCCTGAATGCGATATTGCAATTATGGCAGCAGCTGTTGCTGATTACACACCAAAGGAAAAATATAATGAAAAAATAAAGAAAAATGAAAATCAAGGAACTTTGACAATTGAATTAGTTCCAACAAAAGATATCCTTGCCGAAATTGGAAAGCAAAAAAAGGCAAATCAAGTAGTTGTGGGATTTGCTCTTGAAACTGAAAATGCAATAGAAAATGGAAGGCAAAAACTTATTGCAAAAAATGCTGATATTATTTTAATAAATTCAGCAATGCAAGATGAATCCGTCTTTGGTAGTGAGTATAATAATATAATAATCGTCGACAGGAAAGGAAATATTGAAGAATATGGAAAAATGGAAAAGAAGCTCTACGCATATAGGATTTTACAATATATAAAAGATTATATAACAAACAGCATTAATTAATTTGATTAATTGACGATAAAATTTAAATGAAAAGCTAATAATATGGCAGAAAATCAAAATATACACGAATCTGAATTATGGATTGATAGAGGTGATGAATTTAGCGCTCACGATGATATAATCAGAGCAATTGAATGCTATGGAAGGGCAATCGAGTTCAATACCCGATCATATACAGCATATTTCAAGCGTGGAACTATGTATGAAAAAAATAAAGAATATGCAAAAGCAATAGATGATTTCAATAATGCAATTTCACTCAATCCCGAATTTTCTTTTGCTTATTTCAGAAGAGGAAGTGTATATTTAGAAGTTCATCAATATGAAAATGCTTTGAACGACTTCAATAAAGCAATTGAATTAAATCCAAATTTATCATTTGCTTACCACAAAAGAGGGTTGATTTATTTAAAAGATAATGAATTAGACTTAGCTCTTGAGAATTTTAATCGAGCAATTGAGCTTGATGAATCTTCAAGTCAATCGTATTTTCAAAGAGGCAATATTTATTTTACTCGGAACGAATTTATGAAAGCATTGCAAGATTATACAAAATCCTTGCGATTAGAACCATCAAACACAATAGCATTAATATCGCGAGGATTAACTTATTTAAATTTAAATAATTATTCTGATGCATTAAATGATTTCACATTAGCAATTAAAATTAATCCAAATCAATCACTTGCTTATAATTACAGGGGAATGACTTTTGTCAAATTGAAGGATTATGTTTCGGCACTTAAAGATTTTCAAGCTTTACTTGAATTAGAACCTAATAATTCTGAAGTATATAATAATTTAGGGGTGGTACATTTTTCAATGAAAGAATTCCCATCTGCCGTACAAGATTTTTCCAATGCTTTAGAATTAGATCCAAATTCTGCACAGATTTATTTCAATAGAGGCAATGCGTACTATTATTTACGAAAATTTAATGAAGCAATTTCAGATTATGATAATGCTATTTATCTTGACCCAAGAATGTATTGGGCATATTATGGAAAAGGGAATGTGCTTTTGATGAAAAATAAAACAATGGAAGCAATTAAAGAATATACAAAAGCTATTTCAATAAATCCAAAATTCTATCAAGGATACATAAGCAGAGGAAATGCATTTATGAAAATTCGTTATTATTCAAAAGCTGAAGAAGATTACACATTAGCAATTGAAATAGAACCAAAGAATTCTGTCGGTTATTTAAATAGAGGAATTGCATTCAAAACAAACAAACAAATTGACCATGCTGCTCGTGATTTTAAGGAATTCTTAAGATTAGTTCCTGATTCCACAAAAGCAGCACAGCAAGTAAAAAGATGGTTAAAATCAATGAATTATGATATTGATTAAAAAATATATAACAATTCCCTGATAGTCTATTTCAATATGATATGTAAGAAGAGTTCTATATTGTCATAAAAATAACTATCGTTTATTTTCAAAGAATTAGGCTGAGATATATATGTGATTTTATTATTTCTTCTACTAATATAAGAGAGAGCATAGAATCCATCATCTTTGCCAATTTTTGAAAAATATACGACAAATCTTAATTCCACAGGTTTGTTCTTAAGGAACATATTTGCAATAGTAAAATACGAATTATCTGGTTTTCTATCAATCTTTTTATTTACAATTCGTAATTCAGGGAAACTATCGCAATTGAAAAAACCCGGTGAACATACAGCTTCCAATATCTGTTGTTCGTTCAATCCAGAATCCCTTTTAGTAATCTGAATATTTTTCATATCGGCTATAAATTCGTAAGACTTCATTATAGTATCAACAAAGTTAATCTGACCGCTCTTAAAATTAATCTTACCTTCGACAACTCCTTTTTCTGTTTGTATAGTAAATGTAATATAGCTTTGCTTTAAATCTAGTTTTCGAGATATTTCCTTTTGTGCAAAAATGAGATTTGTTGAACAGAGCAACACAATTGTAATTGCCAGGCACTGTAATAATCGAGCTTTCATTTTAAAACCTCTTGAAATTAAAATTAAAAAAATTACTAAAATATCAACGAATAACAATAGAAAAAATTAATATTATATTGATTTTCCTATTCTCTGACTTATTATATCAAGTACTTTTTGAGCTTCTTGGTGCGCAACATCAACAATTTGTTTGGCTTCATCAAGGATAGTATTTCTATAATTTTCATCTTCGACCATTGGAAGATTAATTAATACATTTTTATAAGCTCCCCAAATACCCGTTTCCAAAGCTTTAGCGCCGACTTCAACATCAGAATGCGAAGCAATATTTCCATAAGTGGCAATAGCTTGCATCTCGTTCCAAATAGAATTTGCTAATTTCATTGTTGTAAGCGGCACTTCAATTGCTTTAATGATACCTTCCTGCATTTTTTGATTGCGAATTTTTTCCTCTTCAGCAGTATCCTTAGGCAAATGCATTGCTCTCATATATTCATCAAATGCCTGAGTGTCACGGTCAATCATTGGTATTAGTGCTTGTGTCGTATCATAAAGTTTTGGCAGTACGGAGCGAATTTCTTTATCAACATTCTCAAATTTCCGGATTCCATAAGTTAATTGTCCTACCATTGTTCCCAACCCCGCTCCAATAGCTGCAATTGTTGCAGAGGCAGATCCTCCACCTGGTGATGAAGTTCGTGCTGCAATTTCATTAATAAATTCCTTAACTGTTAAATTTACGAGGCGCTCGCTTGATTTATCTTCAATCATATACTCAATTATCTTCTTTTTTGGTTCAAATTTTGAAATTGAATTAAGACCTAGTCTATCAATAACGAGTTTGATTTTTTGTTCTTCCTCGAGAATCAGTAAATTTTCATTTTTGATGTAATAATCGGCTGCCATTAGAATTGCCTTCAAAGGAATTAATCCAACTAATTCCGAGCCTGCAATTCCAACATTAAGCAGTTTAGCCTGAGCTTTTGCAGATTCAAAAGCAATATGGGGGGGAGTGATCTCATAATTTGTAAGATTCATTGAAATTTGAGCCATATTATATTCATCAACCCACCAACCGATTGCCTTTACTTCTTTTAATAATCCAGGATTATCAATGCCACGTCCTGTTTCACGCAAATTTAATGCAATACGATGAGCTTGTTGCTTTGTACCAAGCACATTAACATTATAAGCAATTAAAAAATTTCTTGCCCCAGTGGCTGTTGCACCCCAATTGGGAATAAACTGAGCAGGGCCGAAATCGGGTTTCCATTCAGGTTTCTGCAGCTTCTCGGGTAAGCCTTCATACTCGCCAGCTCTAATATCAGGCAATTTTCTACGATAATCAGCTTTTGCTGAATATTCATACAAATATATTGGAATTCCGAGTTCAGCAGCAGCTCGGCGTCCGAATTCCTCTGATAATGCAACGCACTCTTCCATAGTGACATCTGAAACGGGAATAAACGGGCAGACATCCATTGCACCCATTCGTGGATGCTCGCCTTTATGATGTCGCATATCTATTAATTTATATGCGATCCGAGCTGATGCAAGAGCTCCCTCCAACACTGCTTCAGGGGAGCCAACAAATGTATATACAGTTCGATTTGTCGATTTGCCAGGATCAACGTCTAATAATGTACAACCAGGAGTATTTTTTATAGCATTTGCAATTGCTTCTATGATTTCAGAATTTCTTCCCTCAGAGAAATTTGGAACACATTCAACTATTTTTTTCATAAGTACTTATATTTTTTTTATTTTATAAATTTCAATATTATCAAGATTTCCAATCCATCTTTTAACGGTCTGGTCTTGGGGAAAAATTAAAAAGTAATTTGAAAATATACGTTTTTCATCATCTTGTGAAACAGAATTAAATTGTAAATAGATTTTATATTGTTTCAAATAAGTGGTTAATTTTTCAAGTTGTTGAATATTCTTTTTTGACAAAGATTTATCTATATTTTCAAGTCGTGTTGTGTCTTTTATTTTAATTTTTTCTTGAAATGCAATAAAAACAGGTATCTTAGAAATATTTGAAGAAATATCAGAATAAAAAAACTTTTGACTACTTCCATCTTTAGAATGTGCAATAAAAATCATATCTTCAATTTTCTCATTTGTCAAGTCGCATACTTTCTTGTTAATTACTTCATTAAATTCGTAGCCCACAACTGATTTAAAAAACTTCTTATTTTTAAAATATAAATTAAGCAAATCACGGGTTAAATTATTAGTAAAAGATGTATCACTTAAATCAATTTTGCATACAAGTTCCATTTCTTCAGAAAATGCGATATTTTGTTGTATGTGCAGTAATAGGCAAATAAAGATAAATAATAATTTTTGTAAGTTTCTCATAGTGCAAAATTGAATTAAATACAAAATTAAACATAAAATTGTAGCTAATAAGTTTTTTAATGTTCTATTTTTCAATTTATTATTTGACTTGTCGTCAATACTTTTTATTTTAAAAATCTAATTTTCTATGTATAAAATCGATGATGATGTAGAAGGATTAAAAGCTCTATCACAAAAAATTAAAGATATACGCTCAGAGATTGCAAAAGTTATTATTGGACAAGAAGATATTATCGAACAATTAATGGTTTCGATTTTTGCAAAAGGGCACGTGTTGCTCATAGGTGTTCCTGGACTTGCCAAAACGTTGCTTGTGCGAACACTATCTCAGGCATTAGATTTAAAATTTAGCCGCATTCAATTTACACCTGATTTAATGCCGGGCGATATTACAGGAACCGAGGTTATTGAAGAAAACGTTTCAACAAAAGAAAAGATATTTAAATTTGTGAAGGGACCAATATTTGCAAATATCATTCTTGCAGATGAAATCAATAGAACACCACCAAAAACTCAAGCCGCTTTGCTTCAAGCAATGGAAGAGAAAGAAGTTACAGCATCCGGCACAACATACAAATTGGAAGAACCATTTTTTGTGCTATCTACTCAAAATCCAATTGAGCAAGAGGGAACATATCCACTTCCCGAAGCACA
>DAOTPH010000037.1:0-11538 GCA_035451765.1 Bacteroidota bacterium
ATTTTTTCTTGATATGGATTATCCAAAAAATGTGGTGTCCTGCGATTTCGTAGAAATATTCAATAATAATAATAAGCAGCTCGACCCTCGCTTGCAGAATGGCGATATTATTTATATTCCCTTGCAACCCACCCAGGTATATGTTTTCGGACAAGTTGTTAATCCTGGCTTTGTTGATTACGTTCCAAATCGAACAATGGAATACTATATCTCAAAAGCTGGAGGATATGCCAGTGGTGCTCAAAAGTCGCGAGCACGTATTATACGAGGTAGAAATTTAATTTGGGTCGAAGCAAAGAACGATACTTATGTCTATGCAGGCGACAATGTATATGTTCCCCGTGAACCTGATATTCCTGCTGGATTACAAATACAAAGATACGCTACTATTGCAACCTTTATTGGCACAGGTATGGCACTGGTAAGTCTATTGTTCTCTATGTATATGCAATTAAAAAAATAAAAAACAAACCGTCAATTAATAATGAAAGATATCTTGTATTTTATTCTTTTATTCTTTCCAGTTATTACATATTCACAAGTTGAAGATGTGCCTATCTCTAATTCTGTTTATAATTTTTTAATGCGAGCAGAAGTTAAAGGTTTGCTCCCACATTTTTCGATGACTAAATTGCCTCTACAACGTGGAGAGATTAAAAATGCATTAAAGCAAATTCGAGATAATGAAGACAAACTGACTAATGCTGAAAAGAAAGCACTCTTGCGTTATGAAAAAGAATTTAGAATTGCTTATGAACCACGTGCCGTCGCCTTTCTTTCAAAGAGCGATTCTATTCACGTTAATTTCCAAAATATTTTAACTAATGCTGATAAAATGTTCTATCATTATGTAGATTCACTAAATAAAGTTTGTGTCAGGCCTTATGGTAGCATTGATCTAATAGAACAAATCAATAGCGATAATTCTCAGCATTCTTTAGTGGGTTTATTTGGTCTTACATTTTATGGAACACTTTCACAATCTCTTGGATTTTATTTCCAAGCAAAAAATGGTAAAGTAATATCGGGTAATAAGGCTCTAGCAACTTATAATCCTGAATATAAAAGAAGCATTAAATTTACAGAACTTAATAGCGATATTGATTTAACTCAATCACACATAATTTTTCAAAAAGATTGGTTTAGAGCAAAAATTGGCAGAGAAGAGGAGCAAATCGGAGCAGGCCTTTTTCAGAAAGTCTATGTTACAAATTTAGGACCGCCACAAGATGAAATATCTTTTGCTGCTGCATTCCAGTCATTTCGCTATGATTTTTCATTATCAGATTTGATAGGTTATAGCCAAAATCCTTTTATAACAAGCGTTCGGAGCTCTATACCATCGAAATATTTCGTTCAACATCGATTTTCGATACGCCCCGCTTGGGGAGAATTTGGATTTTGGGAAAGTGTGATTTCATCAGATAGGGGTATAGATATTGCATACTTAAATCCAATAATTTTTCTTAAATCAGCAGAACATTCCCTTCACGACCGAGATAATTCATTTATGGGTTTTGATGCCACTCTTAGGCCCATAAAAAATATTGAATTGCGTTCCACTTTATTGCTAGATGATTATAATTTTTCAGAAATTGGGAAAGGTTATTGGAGTAATAAAATAGCCTATAATATAGCTGCAATTTACTCTTTGCCATTCAATTTAGATATTGGAGCTGAATACGCACGGGTTGAACCTTATACATTTTCCCATTTCAATTATCAGAATTCTTATACTAACGATAGCATATTAATTGGTTCAATTTTACAACCGAATTCTGAACAATACTCGATATTATTTCAATATTGGTGGGGGAATCGTTATCCTTTGCAATTAAGCATAAATTATACACGTCACGGAGCGAATGTTTATGATTCAACAGGGAAATTGATAAAAAATGTGGGTGGTGATCCGAATATAACGCGTCGAGACCCTGACCCAGCGATTGGTTTCCCAGGTGATCCGTATTATGGAGTGAAATTTTTGGATGGTAATTTACAAGAAACTTTGTCGCTTAAAGTTAATTTTACAATGGAAATAATTAGGAATTTGAATATTTCTGCAATTTATAATTTACAAGTGCAAAAAGACAATACTAATCATTATTTTAGAATTTATTTATTTTTGAATTAATTAAATAATTTAAATATTTCGAAATTGAAAAGAATTAATTCAATAGGGATACAGATATTTTTTCAAATTATAAGTGATTTTCTTGCAATATCCCTTAGTTTTTTCATTCAATATTGGTTTAGATTTCATTCAGGGTTCATTCCGATTTATATCGTACCTGATTTTTCGACGACAATTATTACATATTTGCTTTTCCTTGTTTATTGGTATATAATTCTTTTCTTTTCAGGTATGTATAAGAATTGGTATGAAATCTCACCATTTGAGGAAATAACAACAATTCTTAAAGCTGTTCTATTTGGTACTCTCTTATTAATATTTTTGATTTATTTTGACAGCGAAAATTCGCCACGTATGCTATTTTTGCTTTATATGGTAGTATTTTCGTTGTCTCTAATTATTTTTAGGATGCTCAATAGACAACTCCAGAAAACCTTAAGAATAAAAGGAAAAATTAAAATTCCTTCAGCACTAATTGGCGATATAACTAATTCCTATGAAATGTTTAAAAATGTATCTTCACAAAAAAATTGGGGATTCGATTTGCAATCAATATTGATTTTCGATGATAACTTTAAGAATGATAGTGGATTAGAAAATAATGAAATGGATGATGTAGTGAGACAAAATATCAATAATTTACCTATTGAAATTATATATGATTGCAAGAATTATGAGCAAATACTTGATCCGCGGAAAATTGAAGCTGTATTACTTACAAAGTCCTGTGCAAGTCCGGATCTTCTATTAGACATTGCCACAAAAGCCACTGAAAATAATATACGAGTTAAAATTCATCCCGACCTCTATGAAATCTTTTCAGGACAGAGCCGTACCCAAAATCTTTGGGGAATTCCATTAATGGAAATCAATACAAAAATCTTTAAACCTTGGCAAGAAATTATTAAACGTGGCTTTGATATATTGTTTAGTTTATTTGTATTAATTATTGGACTCCCAATTTGGATTATTGTTGGTATTTTAGTAAAGTTGAGCTCCCCAGGTCCCGTTTTTTATGTCCAGAAAAGAGTAGGGAAGGATGGCAAAGTATTTAATATGTATAAATTTCGTTCAATGTATACTGAAAAATCATCCGATAGTACTTGGACAGAAAATAATGACCCCCGAGTTACGAAATTTGGTCGATTTATCCGCAAAACACATCTCGATGAAATACCACAATTTATTAATACTTTAAAAGGGGATATGAGCGTTGTCGGACCTCGTCCAGAAATGGTACCTCTTGTTGAATCTTTCTCAAAAGCATTGCCTCATTATAGAAGACGCCTCAAAATTCGACCTGGTATTACAGGCTGGTGGCAAATTAAATATACAACTTATGAATTATCAATTGATGAAGTAAGAAATAGATTAAAAGATGATTTTTATTATATTGAGAATTTTTCTCTTCGGTTAGATTTTGAAATTATCTTACGAACAATTTGGTTGATTTTTAAAGGACATGGACAAACTTAATTCAAATATATGAAAACAATTGTTGTGATTCCAACATTTAATGAGGCTGATAATATCATTCCTCTTATAGAAAGTATCAAATCTGCTTTGCCGTCGATTGATATTTTGATTGTAGATGATAATTCACCCGATGGCACCGCAGAACTTGTTCGTAATAGGATGAAAGAAGATACTTCCATACATCTTATTGTTCGACAAAAGAAAATGGGACTTGGTACTGCGTATTGCGATGGATTTAAATATGCACTACAGCAAGGCTATGATTATATTTTGCAAATGGATGCGGATTTTTCTCATAATCCACAAGAATTGCCCCGTTTAGTTAAAGAAATGGAAAATGCTGACTTAGTCATTGGCTCTCGATATATTTCGGGTGTAAATGTTGTGAATTGGCCTCTCTCTCGATTGATATTAAGCTACGGTGCCAATCTTTATACTCGTATAATTACTTGCTTGCCAATTAAGGATGGAACAGGTGGAT
Source organism: Bacteroidota bacterium (assembly GCA_035451765.1). Lineage (GTDB taxonomy): Bacteria > Bacteroidota > Ignavibacteria > Kapaibacteriales > UBA2268 > UBA2268. The sequence goes on from DAOTPH010000037.1 coordinate 4,092, forward strand.
ACAAATGTTTTAATGCTAAATTTTTAAAATATATTGATCTCGACCATATTCGTTCAAATGGTTATGGTTTCCAAATTGAAATGAATTATAAAATGTGGAAACTTGGTGCCCGCATTAAAGAAATTCCCATCATTTTTGTTGATCGAAGAAGTGGAAAATCTAAAATGAATAAAAGTATTGTGTTCGAAGCAATGTGGCTTGTTTGGAAATTAAAATTTTCACCGAAAATTAATTCGCAATTAAAAAAAACACGAAAAAAGTTGCAATCCTCAATTTAATTAAATTTCGATTACAATATCGCTTTTTTTATTTGTTTCATAATTTATCCTTCTAATTTCTTGTATTATATTCTCGACTATTTTATCAATTTCATTTTTATATTCCCCTGCCTCTGGATTCAATACAAATGGTAATCCATTGTCATTGCTTTCTCGGAATTGCTCAAGTAATGGAACCTCTCCCAAAAATCTGACCTTTGATTCATCTGCAATACGCTTTCCCCCACCTTTCCCAAATATATAATATTTCTTCATTGGTATATCGGGTGGTACAAAATAGCTCATATTCTCAATTACACCTAGAACAGGCACCTTAACTTTTTCAAACATTTTGATGCTACGCCGTACATCTACTACTGATATTTCTTGTGGTGTTGTCACAATTACAGCACCTGTGAGTGGTACCTTCTGAGTTAAAGTAAGCTGTATATCGCCCGTACCCGGTGGCAAATCAAATATAAGAAAATCTAATGAACCCCATTCAATTTGTTCTATAAGCATTTGCAAATATTGAGCAAGCAATGGTCCCCTCACAATTACTGCGTCATTTTCTTGCATAAGAAAACCCATTGATGCAATTTTTACTCCATATTTTTCTGCAGGATATACTATTGTTTTGCCATTCTGTTCTTCAGCTGGCAAATGTGCATCTTTCATTCCCCACATAGTTGGCTGACTTGGACCATAAATATCTGCATCCAATAAACCCGTTGAAACTCCTTTTTGAGCAATTGCTGCTGCAATATTTGAAGCAATTGCTGATTTTCCAACACCCCCTTTCCCCGACGCAACAGCTATAATGAATTTTACATCTTTTAGGTTTTGCTTTGGTAATTGCTTTATCTGAGCATCCTGAATATTTATTTCAATATTATAATCACTTAAATCTTTTAAATTTTCAACACATTCAGATTTGATTTTATCAATTATCCAATCTGTTGGTGGTAGTAGATCTATATCAATTTTAACTGTATTCTGATTGATTTCAATATTTTTGATTGCATTTAAAGAAGAAAGTGTATATCCTAAATCTGGATCGGCAATATTGCTAATTTTTTCAATTATTATATCTTTATTTATTGATGTCATCTTTATTACCTTTAATTTATTTATTATCAATTTTATTTTTAAAGTATTCGATTGTTTTAATCAGCCCCACTTGGCGCGAAATTTTAGGTTCCCAGTTTAAATATTGCTTTGCTTTATCAATATTTGGTTGTCGTACTTTCGGGTCATCTTCGGGAAGATCTGTAAAAATAATATTACTTTTTGAATTTGTTAGTTCAATAATTTCTCTTGCTAAATCATACATTGAAATTTCGTTAGGATTTCCAATATTAATTGGTTCGCTCAAATTAGATAAAAGCAAGCGGTATATTCCGTCAATTTCATCATCCACATAGCAAACAGAGCGTGTTTGACTCCCATTTCCAAATACAGTTACAGGTTTGTTTTCTAATGCTTGCGAAATAAAGGCAGGAATTGCTCTGCCATCATTGAGACGCATCCGTGGTCCATAAGTATTAAATATTCTTACAATTCGCGTATCTAAATTGTGGTATCTATGATATGCCATTGTTAGTGCTTCGGCAAATCTTTTTGCCTCATCATACACACCTCGATACCCAATGGGATTAACATTCCCCCAATATTCCTCAGGTTGGGGATGAACTAAAGGGTCGCCGTATACTTCGCTTGTGCTTGCAAGCAAAAATCGTGCTTTCTTTGCTTTTGCCAATCCTAATGCCTTATGCGTTCCTAATGAACCGACTTTCAATGTTTGTATTGGCAATTGTAAATAATCAATTGGAGATGCAGGCGATGCAAAATGTAATACATATTGAACATCTTGTGGGACATATATAAAATTTGTTACGTCTATTTGTATAAATTGAAACCTTGGATGCCCAAATAAATGAGCGATATTGTCGGGCGAGCCTGTAATAAAATTGTCTAAACATATTACATTATCGCCTTCTGCTATAAATCTGTCGCATAAATGTGAACCGAGAAAACCCGCTCCACCTGTTATTAATACATTAGCCATTTATAATATAATTTTTAATATAATCAATTAATTTAATAATTCTATTTTGTATTAACTTATCAAATTCTATTATTTTTCAAATTTATCTTCGTTTAAGTATATATTGGCTGGAAGTATTTTTCCATTCATATAAATCTCAGGATTAACAATATTACATTTGACCCATCTGACTTTAACATTTGCTTCCTCGAACATTGCCAATGTGCGTTGGTGAGCCTCTTGCCATTTCCCATTTGTATGTTCTGAATAAAAATCCTGTCCATTTTTATGAATAATTACCTCTGCAATTCCCGTTTGAATTATTGCTCTTGCACAATCAGCACATGGTATCCACGGCACATAAATTTTACAACCTTTTAAAATTGTTCCACGCCGTGCCGCATTATATATTGCATTACGTTCCGCATGCTCAATCCAATAATATTTTTCATCATTTTCTCTTGATAGTCGCTTTTCCTCTGAATCAACTTCCACACTCCGTGGTAAAGAGTTATAACCTGTTGAAACAAGCACATTATCTGCATCCGTCACAACCGAACCAACATGCGTCATTGTATCCTTGCTTCGCATCCCAATCAAATAACATAATGTTATATATAGCTGGTCCCAATCTGGTCGTTTCATTTATTTTTCAATATTTTTTAAAACTTCAAGATTATTTTTCACTTTGCCAAGTGTATCTTTCATATTTTCAAGCTTTTCTTTTTCATATTCTACTGTTTCTGGTGCAGCATTTTCAATGAATTTTGCATTTTCAAGCTTACTGATGCTTGCTGCAATATTTTTTTGCAATCGCTCAATTTCCTTTTCCAACCTTGCTATTTCATTTTGTAAATCAATCTTTGAATCCAGTAATACATCTATTTCTATACCGCGAATTACACTTTTTATAGCGTGTTTTTGCCTATCTTCGGGGTTAATTTGCAAATTAGATATTTTTGCTAAATCAGAAATTGGATTTTGCAAATCTTTGATATATTGCACAAATTTTCCATCTTCAATATGAATATTCACAGGAAGCCAAATAGATGGTTGAACCCCTAACATTGCGCGCAAGCTACGAATTTCATCAACAATTAATTGAATTATTTCAAAATCACTTTCTTCATCTGCTGAAATATAGCTTTCATTTTCAATGGGGTAATTTTCGATAGAAATAGATTCATTCTCATTATGATTATAAAGCAAATGCCAAAGTTCCTCGCTAATGAATGGCATAACGGGATGAATCATTAGCAGTATTTTATCGAATATATATAATGCAAATTTTACAATCTCTGCTTTTCTTGTGGGACTATCTGCATTTGCAAATTCTGTTTTGATAATTTCAATATACCAATCGCAAAAGTCTCGCCAAATAAAGTCATATATATTCTTTGAAAAATCATTTAATTTATATTGATGTAGATTTTGATTTATAGTTTTAATTGTAGAATTTAACCTTGACAAAATCCAATGGTCTGCGAATGTTAAATTTTCAAATGATAATTTAACATTATCAATTTCTTCTTTTTCTACATCATCATATTTTAATTGAATAAAACGAGCTGCGTTCCATATTTTATTTGCAAAATTGCGACCAATTTGCATAGAAGGAATATCTTGCGATTTTACATCGACATCGAGCCGCACATCCTGTCCCAATGGTGATAAATAAATCATTGTAAATCGGACAGCGTCTGCACCATATTTTTCAATAATATTTAACGGATCAGGAGAATTGCCTAATGATTTTGAAAGCTTTCGCCCTTTACTATCACGAATTGTACTAGTAAAATATACATTTTTAAATGGAATTTCATCGGCAAATTTTTCTGTTGCCATTATCATTCGTGCAACCCAGAAGAATAAAATATCGGGACCTGTGACAAGCAAATCTGTGGGCAGGAATTTTTTCATTGTATCATTTTTCTCATTTGCATCAGGATCCCAGCGCATTGTTGTAAGTGGCCAGAGCCAAGAAGAAAACCAAGTATCAAGCACATCGGGATCTTGAGTAATTTCATCATTAGGTAATAAATTGAGTTTTATCCGAGCCTCATCTTCATTTTTTGCTGCTGTATATCTACCATCCTTTGCATAATATACGGGAATGCGATGCCCCCACCACAATTGCCTCGATATGCACCAATCTCGAATATTCCGCATCCAATGCTCATAAGTCTTTATCCAATGTTCGGGATAAAATTTGATTTTACCGTCTAATACCACTTGCAATGCGTTTTCTGCGAGTGGTTGCATCTTCACAAACCATTGGTCGCTTAAAAACGGTTCAATTGCCTCGCCACCACGCTGGGAAAATCCAACATTATGAGTATAGTCTTCAATTTTTAGAATTAAATCTTTTTCTTTTAATTTTTCAATAATTTTCTTTCGTGCTTCATATCTATCCAACCCTTTGAATTCACCTGCAAATTCATTAAGAGTTCCATCGGGATTTATGGTGTTAATAATTGGCAAATTATGTCTTTGTCCAACTTCAAAATCGTTAGGATCGTGAGCGGGAGTGATTTTTAGACATCCTGTTCCAAATTCTATATCAACATAATCATCAGCAATTATGGGAACTTCACGACCCACCAATGGAACAATTACAGTGTTGCCAATCAAATTTTTATATCGCTCATCATTTGGATTGACTGCAACCGCAACATCGCCATATATTGTTTCGGGACGTACCGTAGCAACGGCAATGAATTCCTGAGAATTTGGAAAATAATATTTTAATGTATATAAATGTTCACGTACTTCGCGATGCTCAACTTCTTCATCAGAAAGAGCGGTTTGTGAAAGGGGTGACCAATTAATTATTCTTTTTCCACGGTATATTAAGCCTTCATCAAACAATTTTATAAAAACAGCTTGCACAGCTTTGCTTGCGGATTCATCCATTGTGAATAATGTACGTTTCCAATCAGCAGATGCTCCAAGCTTTTTCATTTGGTTTAAAATTATATTGCCATATTTATCACGCCATTCCCAGACTTTTTCCACAAATTTTTCACGCCCCAAATCGTAGCGCGTTTTGCCTTCATTTGAAAGTTCCTTTTCCACGCGGGTTTGTGTTGCAATTCCTGCATGGTCGGTCCCGGGGAACCAACAGGATTCATATCCTTGCATTCGTTTCCATCGAATATAAATATCTTGAATTGTAATATTCAATACATGCCCGAAATGTAAAATCCCAGTAATATTTGGTGGTGGCATTAAAATACTATATGCAGGTTTTGGGGAATGGTCATCTGTATCAAATAAATTATTGCTGAGCCATTGACCGTACCATTTATCTTCAATTTCCTTAGGTGAATATGCTTTTGAAAAAGTAGTAGACATAAATTTATAAATATCAGAAAGATTACAAATTTAAGAAAAGTTAAGAGATTATTTTAAAATTAAAGGCAATGCCTTATTATATATTAATTTTGCATTGCCTTTTTGAATATATTGATATTTGTCTTTATTTATTTTATGATTTAGGAATTTCAATTGCAACTAGTCTTGTAGAGTTCTGAGATTTTACTTTTAATAAAATTGCATCACCTTGTTTTTTGGATTCAATAATTTTCTTTAAATCGCTTGGTGTGTTTATATCTTGCTGGTCAGCTGCTATAATTACGGTATTTGGCATAATTCCTCTTTTTAAGATTGGAGAATTAGGGTCGACGCTAGAAACTAGAACACCATTATTTACTTCAAATTTTTCTTTCAATTCGGGAGTCAGAGGTTTTACTTCAATTCCAATTTTATCCAATTTCATTGGTTTTGCGTCTTTTGGGTTAATATCTTTATTGTTATCAGATTTTGATAAAGCCATTTCACCTGATTCAAGACGTGGTGCAAGTGTTGCTGTCTTCTCAATTTCTTTTCCATTACGCCATATTTTTAGATTGATTTTATCACCAACGCGATGTTTGATAATTATAGATTGCAACTCGTTTGTAGAGTTGATTTCCTCTCCATCAATTTCAATAATTACATCACCTTGCTCAATCCCAGCTTTATCAGCAGGAGAATCTTTAATAACATCTTGAACCATTGCACCATATACTTTTGGCAATTTTACAGATTTAGCAGTAATTTCATCCACATTTGTCATTTGGATACCAAGCCAAGGGCGATTAACTTTGCCGTGTACAATTAAATCTTGTGCCACTCTTTTGACTATATCAACAGGAATGGCAAAGCCGTATCCAATAAATCCACCTGTTTGTGTAGCAATTGCCGTATTTATACCTACCAAACTTCCTGATAGATCGAAAAGCCCACCACCACTATTGCCTGGATTAATTGCAGCATCTGTTTGAATATAATTTTCAATTGCGGAAGGATTATTTTTTAATCCAAGTGGTCCTCTACCTATTGCACTAATTATACCGCTTGTGACTGTAGAATTCAATCCTAATGGATTACCAACCGCAATCACAAAATCACCAACTTTTACTTTCTCAATATCTCCAAGATAGGCTGGGACTAAATCCTTTGCATCTATTTTTAATACAGCAAGGTCAGTCAGTGAATCTGAACCAATTAATTTTGCATCATGTTCTGTTTTATCACTTAAAGTTACTCTAATTCCATTTTCGATTGCATTTTCAATTACGTGATAATTTGTTACTATATACCCATCAGATGTAATAATTACACCAGAGCCTGATGCTTTATTTCTTCTCTTCTCCGGGCGGTTCTTATCCCCAAATCCAAAAAATTGATAAAATTCATTGAAATAATCGGCAAAAGGGTCATTTATTTCTGTTTCTGTTTCAACTGTAATCGAAACGACAGTTGGCAAAACTGCATTGCTTGCGTCAATTACAGCTTGATTATATTGTTTCACTATATCGGGAATCTGTACGGGCGGTTTATCAGCACCAATCTTTGTATTTGTTTGTGCCGATAAATGCATAAAATCAGGATCCACTATTGCAATCACAAGTGTCATTACTGCTAATGCACCTACAATAAACCCAATTATCTTTAATGTTTTTTTTGCCATTTTTTATAACCTGAATTTTAGGTATTATGACGTAATTTCATTTTCTTTATGTTAAAACAAGATATAGTACGAATTTTTTATAAATTTATCAGAAACATTTTAAATGAAATTTTTAAGCTTTGAAAAATA
>DAOTPH010000038.1:0-11479 GCA_035451765.1 Bacteroidota bacterium
AGGGTGAATATATAATAAAAATCCCATTAGATGTTATTCGAGTAGCAATACCTTTGATTTGCTATTTTATATTAATGTTTTTATTTTCTTTTTTAGCTTCAAAAAAGGTTGGTGCAGATTATAGAAAATCCGCAACATTATCATTCACAGCGGCTAGTAATAATTTTGAGTTGGCAATTGCAGTTGCCATTGCAATATTTGGAATAAATAGTGGAGAAGCCTTTGCTGCCGTGGTTGGTCCACTTGTCGAAGTACCTGTACTTATTAGTCTAGTTAATGTTGCCCTTTATTTTAAAAAGAAATACTTTATTGATACAGCTGAATCAATATGACAGGAGAAATAATTATTAAATGATTTGAAACAATTAAATTTTGCACACTTTACTTCTTAATCTATTTCCTTTATTATTCATTAAATTTATATTATTTTTGTATTAATTGAATTTATTTTTTCTTAATATTAAATTGTAATTTTCTGTTCTCCAAAATGGTAAATACTAATCATAAAATAATAAATTATATAACTGCTTTATTAATATGCATATTTCCTATTATTTCTTACTCAGAGATTGACACAAATGATTTTAAAGACAAATTGCCAAAGCTACTTGGTGCAAGCAATACAGGGACATCATTTGTTATGACATTTCACCCTGCACGTCAAGAAGGTGGTGCAAATTGCATATATTTATTTATTTCATCTGAAGTACAAACAAATGTGCGTGTTTATACAAGGGATAGTGCGGGAATTGAACACATTTATAAAGGCAAGACCATACCCAACGCCACTATAACATTTACAATTCCTGCATCTGAGGCTCAACCTTACACACGCACAGATGGTATTGGGTTGCGAGAAACATTACTTCCAACACAAATTTGGCAAAATCGTGCTGTGAGGGTTGAATCTGACGCACCTATTATTGTTTATGGATTAACACGATTCCAAGCAACAAGCGACGGATACCTTGCGTTGCCAACAAGCGTGCTTGGTACATCATATATCGTTTCGAGTTATAGAGAGACATCTACTATTGATAAATATTCTTTAACACCATACACAAGTATTGTCAGTGCGTTTGATAATACACAAGTAAGCTTCTTTGTTGGTGGTAATTTAAATACAACAATCAAAACAAAGGAAGGAGCAATATATAGGTCGGGTAATAAAATTGATGCAATTTTGAATAGAGGTGATGTGTGGTTAATTGCATCAAATGAAGTATATTCTGATTTAGGTGGGAGTTTGATAATAGCAAATAAGCCCGTAGCAGTAATTTCAGGTAATCATTGCGCTTATGTGCCATCCCAAACTGCGGCTTGCGATTTTTTGATTGAGCAAGAAATGCCTATGAATACTTGGGGAAAAAAATATCTTGTCACACCAATTGCGGGCAGAAAGAATTCATCAATCATTCGCATTTTTGCAAAAGAATCAATGACAAATATCCAAATTGATGGCAAAGATTTCGCTCGGATTAATTCTTATTGGGGACAGGAAGGCGAGGGTTGGCTTGAAATCCGCGCAAATAAATCAGGAAATTTACCAACAGTAATATCAAGCACAAAATGTATTAATGTTGTTCAATATAATCCAGGCCAGCAAGACGATAGCGTAACAAGTGACCCATTCCAGCTTGCATTAACCCCCGTTGAACAATTTCAAAATGAGTTAGCATTTACCACGCCCGGTGGAAGCACTGCAACTGAATTCGATAAAAATTATATAAACATTGTTTACGAAGCACCAATAAATGGAATTATCCCTAATGATTTAGAAATTGGGGAAAATGATGGAACTGGCAAAATTAAGTGGCAAAAAGTTAAAGATTTCGACACAATTAGCGCAATTCCCTTCAATGATAAAAGCTTAGATGGGACAGGAATGCAATATTTCAATAAAACAATTGAGTTGCCACATAGTGGGTATTGGCGAATTCGTTCGGCAAGTTCAAAAATTGCAGGCTATGTTTATGGATTTTCTGAATGGGATTCTTATGGTTATCCTGCATCGCTTTTGGTTCATGATCTGGACAAAGCCGATAACATAAAACCGCAATTGTTTTATGAACTCAATTGTGAAGGGAATACAAATTATTTAAAATCATATATTCAAGATTACCCTTTAGATGAAACAAAGTGTTCGGGAATTGCCTCGATATATTTCGATTCTCTTCAAAGTAGTAATTACAAATTTATCTCAGATGATTTTATTCCTGGAACAACGAAGAAAATACCTTTTCAGCTGAAAATAGTAAATCCCAATGAGGATGCAAAAGCTGTTATTTATATTTCTGATAGAGCGGGAAATGATACGACTATCATTATTGAATTTAAAGCAATTAGACTATCCATTTCGCCACGTAATTTTTACTTTGGTAATATGAAAGTTGGGGATACTATCTCGCAAACATTTATTATCAAAAATGAATCTGATACACAAATTGCATCATTATATGAAATTGCATTGCAATCTATAAGAGATTTACAAGTAAATTATGGATTTAAATTATCAATTCCGTTTGATATAACTTTGCCTCTCTTTCCCCACGAAGAAAGGACAATAAAAATCACTTTTACTGCAAAGCAAAAGGGGTTATTCACAGATTCAATTGGTATCGATGATGGATGCAAATATAGATATAAAGCAATGATTTATGCATCGGTTGATATGCCAATCATTGAGGTAACAGATGCGGATTTTGGAAGTGTTAGCCTGGGTGCCTCAGCTCCTCCAATTAATGTAAAAATTCGCAATATTGGCTCGGTTAATCTTACTATCACAGGCTTTAAAAATAATACATTGAGTGAATTTTCGAATAATTTACGTACAATATCAAAAAGCAATCCACTTATAATTCCGCCAATGGATTCATCATCATTTGATGTAGTGTTTAAGCCAACTCAAACGCGTTATTATCTTGATTCTATTGTGTTTGAAACAGATAGCCAAAGTCTAATTGACCCAATATGTATTCTACAAGGCTATGGCATTGAACCGAAAATTGCTATTAAAAGTGAAAATTGGGGACGTCGACGTGTGCATTTACCAAAATATGATAGCTATCCATATTATACCTACACTCCCTATCCTTCTCAAAATGGTGCAATAACATTTGAGAATACCGGTTCAGTGGATATTACGATTAATTCATTAGTATTGCTAGAAGATTTGCAAGGTGATGAATTTCAAGTATATAGGAATGGACAATACTACTCATTAAATGATATTTTAAATGGATTAGATACATTATTGGACGATTCAGGTAAGTTATTTAAAAATATACCTGTTGGAGAAAGCAGACATTTGAGCGTTATTTTTAATCCTGTTTCGGAGGGTCTTCATAAGCTTCGTTATCGCATAAATTCTAGTTTGCAAACTTATTTAGAAATTGAATTGCTTGGAATTGGTGTTTCCCCTGTTTTGTCTGCAGAAAATATTGATTTTGGGATGCATTATATTGGTGCTGGGGATACGTATGAAATGCTTCGTATAACAAATCAGAATACAACTTATGCGGATTCTGTAAAAATAGAGGATTTCATAATTTCTCCCCCCGGCAGTATTTCAAATAATATGACAAATCCAGGCAGCAATGGATTTGCCTACAATGAATCTAATATAGTAGATTCAGCAGGAAAGAAAGTAAGTTTCCCAATCACACTTAAACCAGGTGAATATATTGATGTGCCTGTGATGTACAGACCAATAATCCAAGGCAATGTTCAATCAACAATTGAAACTTATTCAGATGCAAAAACCGAAGCAATATCGTTATTTAATGGAAATGGCGTACGTAATCAATTAGATTTTGAGCAACTTACAAACCCTTTAATTTGTTTCCAATCTGATACTACTATAATTGTAAAATTGAAAAATTATGGAAACCAAAAGGTCACACTTCAAGCCAATTCATTAAATCTTGCAAATATTGTAGGAAATTATTTTTCAATTATAAATATTAAAAATAGTATTTATCAGGATGTAACTCTCACACAAGATTATGACTTAAATCCATCTGATTATCTTGATTTTTATATAAAATATTCACCGCGGTTTAATGGCAATCCAATTTATAATAAAAAGCAAAACCACTCAGCGAAATTAGATATGGAGTATAAGGATTTTGAAGGAACAATTAAATCCCTTATTGATACTATTACAGCAGAGGCAATATATTATGGGCGGCAAAGCCTTAGCAAGATAAATGATGAAAAGAATTTAACAATTGAAATAAGTGCCGATACAGCACAGAATCATATCAATTATGCTATTTATTTGAACGATATTCAAACTGACGAGCAATATTCAACTAAATCATTTACAATTAATTTTGCTTACCATAATTACTTTATGGCAGTTAAAAATACTGGAATTAATCAATATGCAATCAAATTGGGCAATGAAATGCCAACCGATGCGGTTATATCATCGGTTATTAGAAAGCGAGATCAAACAAGCAATATTGATTCATTTGAAGTTACAATTAATTTTGCTAATCCATTTACAATTCAAAGTGCGATTAAAATAATAGATGTCGAATTTGTCACATATTTCCCTTCATATCGAGAAGATGAAATAGGAACTCCTACTAAATCAAATTTTATTACAATATCGCATAATATTACAAGTAACGATAATTGTATTGATTATATAAATCCTGAGCCAACCATAGCAACTCGTCAACCAATATGTATAGATACGCTTCGGCAAATTGTAATAAGTTCTACAGATTATAATCTAGCACAAATTGCACCAAATCCATATCATGAAAAAATCTTACACATTGATTTTTCAGTTGGATTGTCAGGTTATACAGAAATAAATTTAATTTCTTCGATAGGAATAATACAAAAAAATATTATTTCAAATTATCTGAAATCAGGCAATTATGAAATCAATGTTCCAATTGGTGAATTATCGAGCGGAATGTATATTTTGCAAATGAAATCAGGTGAATATAATGCTTGCGAAAAAGTTGTTTTGTCATTTTAATGAAATATGAGAATTATGCCGATATAATAATAAGTAATATCAAATAATATATTATATAAATATTAGGGATTTTAGAGGTTAATAATTAGAATAGAAATTGAATAGAACGAGAAGGCATCATATTTTTAAGCAGACTGAGGACGTCGAGCATAATACAGGCCCCGACCGTTATCTATTAACTTATGCAGATTTGATAACACTTTTGCTTGGGTTGTTTGTAATATTATATGCTACATCGCAAGTAGATATTGTGCAATTTAGAACAGTTTCAAAGGCATTATCGCAAGTGTTTAATCAGAAAGATAAGGGAGTATTGAGTGGAGGGAAGGGAGAGCTTGAAGGTTCTAAGGGAGTTCTACCTGCTCCAGAATTTCATCGCAAGGAAACAATGAGTATAGAGCAAGTATATTCCGAGACACAAAGCAAATTGCAAGAATATTTATCAAAAGGTACTATCCAGTTAAAGCAATTGCCAAATGCAATGATTGTGACTTTACCTGAAGTATTTCTATTTGAATCAGGACGAGCAAATATACAAAGTCAATCGTATCCAGTACTTGATACTCTCGCGAGCATTTTTAAGGATGTTCCTTTTGAAATATCAGTGGATGGCCATACTGATTCTCAACCAATCCATACATTTCAATATGAATCAAATTGGCATTTATCAGTGGATAGGGCATTGCGTGTTGGATATTACTTGATACAAATGGGTGTTCCCGAAAAAAATGTCATAATACGCGGTTTTGGTCCAGAGCGTCCTATAAGTGATAATTTGACACCTGAGGGAAGAGCAAAAAATCGACGTGTGGAAATCACTGTGACAAATTTATCATCAAATACCGCGGCAAGCACAAATGGATCAAAATAAATTTGGCATAATTATTTCTTTTTATTTTAATTGTATTAAATTTGCAATAAATAATAAAACAATAAATGGAAGATATTGAAAAAACAGATTCCATAAAAATTTCGACAAAGCAATTTGGCGATCTTGAGATTGATGCATCAAGTATCTTTAATTTCAAAGATGGATTATACGGTTTTGAAGATTTACATCGATTTATAATAATAAACGAAGAGGAAACCGAACCATTTAAATGGTTATTATCTATAGACGACCCCTCAATTGGTTTTCCTATTCTAAGTCCATATTATCTTGATGCAGAATATACTATAATGAGGGAATTGGATCCACAGCGATATGTGATATTTTTAATAATTACTTTGCAAGACCAGAACGGTAATATTACAGCAAATATGAAGGCACCAGTTATTTTAGATGTAGAAAATTTGGAAGGTGAACAAATAATAATTCCTATGGAAAAATATACAACCGATTATATTATTAATAAAAAGGCAGCAGAATAAATATGCTCAGTTTATCCCGGAAGATAGGAGAAAAGTTGATTATAGGAGATAATATTGTCATCACAATACTTAGCGCTGACCGTGGCACTATAAGGCTTGGAATTGAAGCACCCAAAGATATTCCTATTTATAGAAAAGAAATTTATGATAAAATTGTGCAATTAAATAAACAAGCTGCAAAATCGGAAGTCAACCTCTTGAAAGAAGCTATTTCTAATAATTCAATTATACTAAAAAATAAAATAGAACAAAAAATTGACGATAAATAAAATAATTAAATAGATTATAAATTATGGCTGAATATTCTGTTCTTGTAGTGGATGATGATATATGGATGCAAAGAATTTTAGCGAAATCTGTGCAAAGTTATGGATTCCAGAATGTACTTTTTGCAAATAATGGATTTGATGGAATTGCAATTGCAGTGGAGAAGCATCCTGATTTGATAATTTTAGATATACTTATGCCTGAATTATCGGGTATCCAAACTTTGCGAATTCTAAAAACTATAAAGATAACAAAAAATATACCCGTATTAGTTGTTTCAGCACTTTCCGATACAGAAAATTTAGCATTAGCCGTTAGAAATGGAAGTTCAGGATTTATATCTAAACCTTTTACTCGAGCTACAATTTATGATAAATTAATAGATGTATTTGGCAAAGAGAAGCTTCTCCAAATTGCAAAAGGTGATGAAACAGGCAAAGCAATGGAAAATATTTCAAAGATTCAAGAAACTGCCGAACAAAATATCCCCCCAAAAATTGCCTTAAAGGAAGAAACAACCCCTCAAATTTCTCAAGAAGCAGTGCGAGTGAATCGCGAAGAACTGCTTGAACATTATCAAAGTGATGAAAAAAAGACACTTGATTCTATTAAAAAATTACTCCTTAAAAATAAAAAGTAAATTATCTTTCTTTTTTTAATAATTTTGAAAATCTATTTTAGCTTAATAAACTTTATTTACTTATGAGTGAAATCAATACTTCCGAAGCAAGTATCACCAACGAGAATCAATTTGCTTCTATGCGGTGGATTGTTCTTGTGTTTGTTAGTTTGATGATGTTCGCAAATTATTATGTTTATGATGCAATGTCATCGATAAAATCTCTAATGCAAGCTGATTTAGGCTTTTCAAATACTGATTACGGCTTGATTGTCTCGTTTTATTCTTTTCCAAATACATTCTTATTAATGGCACTAATTGGAGGAATAATTCTCGACAATTGGGGAATTCGCAAAACGGGAATGTTATTTGTGGGACTGACATTTCTTGGTTCACTTTTTTTTGCATTTGCACCAAGCGGTATATATAAATCGATTACATTTCTGTATGATTTTATGGGAAGCTTTCTACCTCAATATTCACCTGAAGTAAAGATGCTAATGTTCGGGAGGTTGCTATTTGGCTTAGGTGCCGAAACCAGCATAGTAGTAATAAATAAAATACTTGTTCAATGGTTCAAAGGCAAAGAGCTGGCGCTTGCTTTTGCCTTGAATATTTCAATTGCTCGATTAGGTACAGCCGCTGCCTTAATTCTATCCCCTATTTTTTCAAATTCAATATTAACCTGGCGAGGCTCTTTATGGATTGCAACGTTACTTATGGCACTCGGTTTATTAAGCTTTTACATTTATCTTGGAATGGATAAAAGAGCATTTCCTAATCAATTAAATGCTAATTCAAAAAATAAGGAATCATTTAGTTTCAAAACATTAGGACAAGATTTAGGTTATTTATTTAAAAATAGCGCATATATTTTTGTCATTATTCTATGTGTCACATTTTATTCAGCAGTATTTCCTTTCCAATCATTTTTGCCTGATATGTTGCATAACAAATTTGGATTTTCACTTGAATCCAGTGGAATTTTAGCAAGCTTGATAATATGGGGAACAATTATATTTACTCCGTTATTTGGTGGAATGGTAGATAAATATGGAAAGCGAGCAAGTGTGATGATTTTCGGGGCTTTATTATTATTGATTTCACATTTGACTCTTGCATTGACAACAATAACTCCTTATGTACCACTGGTTTTATTGGGTATTGCATTTTCGCTTGTTCCTGCGGCAATGTGGCCCAGCGTTGCATTTTTAGTTGATGAAAAGCGGCTTGGCACAGCTTATGGATTTATGACATCATTGCAAAATCTGGGGCTTTGGGCATTCCCAATTGTAGCAGGAGCGATATTGGATAAAACCAATAAAATAAATATAGCAAACAACTTGCCACTAAATTATACTTGGACAATGCTGATGTTTGCAACACTTGGTCTCATGGGGCTGTTATTTGCATTTCAGCTTCTACGAACAGATAAGAAATACAAATTCGGATTGGAAAATAAATAAATTAAAATATTTGTCTTTGAAATATGTTATTCGATAAGATATTGTATTTTGTTATGAAGTTTCACAATTTTCAGTTCTTTTATTTATTGGTAACTATCAATGAAT
The DNA here is from genome assembly GCA_035451765.1 of Bacteroidota bacterium. GTDB lineage: Bacteria > Bacteroidota > Ignavibacteria > Kapaibacteriales > UBA2268 > UBA2268. The sequence goes on from DAOTPH010000038.1 coordinate 8,825, forward strand.
AAAATTATCATTTATTTGTTTCTTGGATTTGTTCCAACATTTCTCTATGCACAAGGCAAAGTGACTGTGCTTGATGAAAGCACAAAAAAACCCCTACATTCAGCAACGGTATATTTTACTTCATTAGAGGGACAAACCAAAAATAATACTAAGGATTATATTATAAAAAGCGTAAATGGATATTTATATAAATTGCACTTTACAGCATTTTATAATGAAAAAGGTGTTAAAGGATATCCAAAATTTGAATTCCAGAAATTATAATTTATTAAAAAACAATATTTATCTTTTTTGTTTTTTCAAACCCTGCAAGGTTGCAATTTTATTGCGTTTTAATTCTATAAGTGAATAATGAGTTGTTGTATATTGCCAAATTGGAATTTCGTGCTCATCAGGATATTTCATTTGCATTTTCAATTCTTGGGTTATGGTATAATCTATTGGAATTTGACTTACCATACTCATTAATAGCTCGCCATAGCTATTGATTTTTGCATCAATTGTAAAATTCATATCCGCAGCATTAATGCTATAAAATCCACGTGCGGTTTTGACAAATGTTATCATCAAACACGAATCGCCTTCTTTATAAATTGTATCCTTTAACCGAAAAAGCGAAGTTTGATTTATATAGCCAGGTGGATAAGCATTTTCTACCAGTGTATCTTGCGTTTTTATAAGCCAGGATTGATTGAGGTGCTTGCAATTTTCTTTTAATGGAAAAAATAAATATGGTTGAAATATCCCACCCAAAGTTGAGGCAATATGAGTAGTGTCCGCATTCCATCCCTTTAAGCGATTGCCTAATGAATCAATCACAAGATGAATTTGCTTTCCAATCCAAACCGAGAAATTTCGAGAAGAACTATCCCCCTTTTGATTCCATTCCCTTGTTTCAGAAGAAAGCAATTGTAATGTTAAATAATAATTCATCATTTTATCTACTGAATCGCACACTACTTGCAAAGTCTCTTTACGATCTTTCATAATTGGTTCATCCAATCCTTGAGTTAGGCTATCTATTGTTTGAACTTGATAAATTAATGTATCATTAGGATAAAACCTATACTTGAAGCAAAATGTATCTTGCTTAACGATTTTATTTTGTAAAGTATCTACTGAAATTTTTGTAGTATCCTGTGCATACAGACTATTTATAAAAAATAATGCAAATAATATCAAAATAATTTTTTTCATTTCATTTTGCTTATGATGTCTTTGACGATTAATAATGCTTCACCTTGAGAATTATTGCAATCATTTTCCGCATCAAATTTTATCTCAATACGATTTTTCAATTGGTCATAATTTGCAATTTTTGAGTTTAATATTTCAACACGATTTGCAAGCAATTTCTCAAATCCAGCTTGGTCAAATTTGGTTTGCTCAGTTGGCTTTTTTGATTTGCTTTTTGAGGGTGCTTTAATAATTTGAGTAAAGCTATCTTTGCTATCGCAACCTGTAATTGTTAAGAAAAAAACAGGGTCGCGATTAAAACGCAATTGAGTATTAAGGTCTTCAAGAATTTTATCTGCATTATCATTAAATTCTGCTGAACTTTGCTTAAATAAATCGTACTCGCCCATTGTTCGTCCAATTTTTAACTTTAGAACATAAAAAGTATCGGTAATTTCTAAATAATTATCAATATTGGGCATTTCAATAGCAAATTCATTAGTAAGTATTGTTTTGCCTGTGCATTTCATTTTATATTTATTTCCACTTTCTAAAATCTGCTCGAATTTGCCTGTGATTGAATTTGATGATATTTTGAAGCTTTTTCCATTTTCATTTTCAATCCGAATATCCGCCTCAATAGGTTCTTTTGTTTCTGAATCAAGCAACCACCCACGCAATAAGACTTGGCCCTTTGTTTTGGAAATAATTTGCGCTTGCACTAAATTTAAGGAAAACACAAGTAATCCAAGCGCTATCAATAAAGAAAAGTATTGCTTTTTTAAAGATTTATATTTGAAAATCATATTTTTTTTATTACAAAATTAATATAATGTTTTTGAATAAAGAGGATGTTATATAATTCCCCCTTAAAAAAGGCGGTAGAGGGATGTCTCAATTCCCCCTTATCAAAGGGGGCAGGGGGATGTCTACTCCCCTCTTTGCTTTTTTTCAAATTCGTCAATCCAACTTTCTAATACCATAATAACTCCTGCCATATTTTTTTTAATATCAATATCTTTAAAACGTATAACTTTTAATCCCAAATCTTCAATTTCTTTTTGTCTTAAACAATCCTTCTCTATGTCAATATGACTATTTCCATCTATCTCAATTACTAATTTTAATTGCTTACAATAAAAATCTACAATATAATTCAAAATTGGTTTTTGTCTATTAAATTGATAGCCGTGTAATTTTTTGTTTTTCAACTTTAACCATAAAAGAGCTTCAGACAAATTACCTGAATGCCTGTTTTGTTGTGAAAATTTCTTGAGATTATTATTATAGTAAATTTTCATAATGACAAAATGTATTTTTAACATCCCCCTGCCCCCTTTTTTAAGGGGGAATTTAGGAAAGAAACATCCCCCTACCTTTTTTTAAGGGGGAATTTAGGAAAGAAACATCCCCCTGCCCCCTTTGATAAGGGGGAATTTGCACCGTAGAGACGGCATCCCTGCCGTCTTCTTGTAGGGG
>DAOTPH010000039.1:0-11287 GCA_035451765.1 Bacteroidota bacterium
AATCCAGCATTTTTATGCAAAAGCATTAGAAGACACTTTCTCCAAAGAAGATATAGATGAAAACGATTTCCGCTACCCCGGTCCTAAACCAAATTCAAAGGAAACTGCTATTCTAATGATTTGTGATATGAGTGAGGCAATTTCCAAAATCAAAGATATTAGCAATGAAGAAATCAAAAAAATGGTTCACAATGGCATTCAAAATAAGATTAACGATGGGCAGTTCAATGATACAAATTTGACTTTCTCAGATATTACAAAAATCGAGGATACAATTGTAAAAACGCTACTTGGTGTCACCCAACGCACAAAATATAAGGAAATTCCAAATTCAAAAAATCTCTAACTCGATGAATAATGATTTATTGAATATTCCTCAAACATTTAAAAGGATTTATAAGAATTTTTTAAATTATCTCAATTTCGAAAAGGGACTATCCAAAAATACAATTGACTCTTATGCAATTGATTTAAGGAATTACTTGACTTTTTTAGATGAAAATAAAATAAATAATTTTACAGAAGTAAAATCCCAGCATATATCAGATTTTTTATCTCTTTTGAAAGATATGGGTTTGGAAGACTCATCACGAAGAAGATATTTATCTTCCATTCGCACATTCCATAAATATTTGTTGATGGACAAATTAACTGAAAATGATGAAAGTGAGAAAATCGATTTACCACGGTCAACCAAAAAATTACCCCAAACATTAAGTCTTGCCGAAATTGATGCTATTCTTGAACAAATAGATACATCCACAAATGCGGGCATTCGCGACCGAGCAATTATAGAAACGCTTTATGCATGCGGATTGCGTGTTTCTGAATTGTGTAATTTAACTCCAAGAAATATAATATGGGAATACGAAATTTTGCAAATTATTGGGAAAGGCTCAAAAGAAAGAATTGTCCCGATTGGCAAATCAGCTCAATTTTGGTTAAAAGAATATATGGAAAAAGTAAGACCAATTTTCCAATCCACAAATGCTGATAACCAATTTATTTTTTTAAATCAACGCGGGAAACAATTAACCCGTATGGGAATCTGGAAAATCATTCAGCAATATGCTGCGAAGGTTGGAATTGCAGAAAAGGTTAGTCCGCACACTTTTAGGCATTCGTTTGCAACACATTTACTTGAAGGCGGTGCAGATATTCGGGCAGTACAAGAAATGTTGGGGCATTCAGATATTTCTACTACTCAAATATATACACATCTTGATAAAGAATATATTAAAGAGGTGCATCGCCACTTCCATCCTAAAGCGTAAAAAAAAAAGGCATTCCTTAAAAGAATGCCTTTATTATAAATTAAATTAAATTAAATAATAATCTTATACCCAACCGCGCATTTTTACGGCATCAGCAACACGCTTGATAGCAATCATATACGCGGCATCTCGCATATAAGCATTCTTTTCATGTGCCATATTTGATACTGCATGATATGCTGTGGTCATTTTGTCATCAAGTTTTTGAAGCACTTCTTCTTTTGACCAGAAGAAATTCTGATTACTTTGAACTTGCTCAAAATATGAACAAGTCACACCGCCTGCATTTGCAAGGAAATCAGGAATGATCCAAATACCTTTAGCTTTAATTACTTCATCAGCTTCAGGAGTTGTTGGGCCATTTGCACCTTCGGCGATTACTTTAACAGAAGGTTTGATTTTATTTACAGTATTAACATTTAACTGATTTTCGAGAGCTGCAGGAACAAGAATATCGACATCCTGTTCAATCCAAGCTTCGCCTGGAAGAATTTCATAACCTAAGTCGCGGGCTTTATTTACATCTATTTCGCCAAATTTGTTAGTAATGGAAATTAGCTCATTATATGTCACGCCTGACATTTTTCTATAGGTATAAGATTTCTTTTCCTCATTGTTCCAGCAAGATACTGCAATCGCTTTGCCACCTAATTTAGTATAAAGATCAACTGCAAATTGGCTAACATTACCAAACCCCTGGAAAGAAGCGGTGGTTTTCTTTATATCAATTCCTAATTCTTTTAATGCTTCACGTAAAGTAATAATCACACCATAACCTGTTGCTTCTGTTCTTCCAAGTGAACCACCTAATCCAACGGGTTTACCTGTAATAAATCCTGGGGATTTATATCCCGTTATTTTCTCATATTCGTCAAGCATCCAAATCATATGTTGAGCATTTGTCATCACATCTGGTGCGGGAACATCTTGTAGGGGACCTACATTGCGAGCAATTTGACGAACCCAACCGCGTGCGATTAGTTCTTGTTCTCTCATTGATAGAGTATGAGGGTCACAAACCACACCACCTTTACCTCCACCTAGTGGAATATCGACAACTGATGTTTTCCAAGTCATCCACATTGCTAAAGCACGAACAGTATCAATTGTTTCGCCTGGATGGAATCGAATACCGCCTTTTGCGGGACCACGTGCATCATTATGTTGTACACGAAAGCCACGAAATACGCGATATGTACCATTATCCATTCTCACAGGTATATTGAATTGATATTCCCTATCGGGATTTCTTAATAAATCTTTAGTTGCATCATCAAGTCCTAATTTGGCTGCAACTTGGTCGAATTGTTGCTGCGCCATTTGAAAAGGATTGAAAGAGTTATCTGCCATTTTATCCTCAATTTAATTTTAATGTTTTATTCTGTCGTTTGTTTCTACAACAGTTTTTAAAAAATGAAATATAAATAAATACAAAATTAAGATATATTTTTGAAATAATATTCAAAAAATCAATGAGAAAATATAATTATAAATTGCTTCAAGAAATAGCATAATGTATTCAATATTACGTCCAGAATGATAATAAAATAATTCATATTTTCCACTATTTTCGTAATTTTGTAATAAGGGTGTTTAGCTCAGCTGGTTAGAGCGTTCGGTTCACATCCGAGAGGTCAGTGGTTCGAGTCCACTAATGCCCACTGTTTTAATTCACTCATACGAAACAAGGGAATCAATTTTAACCCTGCTTCCATCAATTTTTCGCTTCCACCTTCTTCCCTATCAATTACACAAAGTGTAGTATCAATTTTAGCTCCAATATTCCTCAAATCATTTGCACTCATTATAATTTGGCCTCCGCTTGTTACTACATCTTCAATTATTACAACTTGTTTATTTGCAATTTCAATTCCCTCAGAAAATCGCCTTGTGCCATATTCTTTAGCTTTTTTCCTGACATAGACAATAGGCAATCCCGTTTCAAGTGCAATCGCAGTTGCAATAGGAATACCACCCATTTCAAGAGCAGCAAGCACCTGGCAATTTGCAGGAATAAGATTTGCCATCTCTCTTGCAATTTCTTTTAATAGTGCAGGATATGATTCGAATTGATATTTATCAAAGTATTCATTACTTATTTTTCCAGAGCGAAGAAGAAATTCTCCCGTCAGATGAGATAACTTATATACTTCTTTTCCAAGTTCTTCTTTTGTCATTTTTTATTTTTTAATTTTATTGAACGTGTTTTGAACCTATATCTCATAGATCCAAATTATTTAATTTTATAATTTTCATTTGAACCTATTACTTAAGTAATAAGTTCAAAGGATAGACTTATTTAGTTGAAAAATAATCAGGCAAATCTGCATAAATATAAGTTGCAATTGCTATTGCTGCGATGCATTGATTAAGATATAAAGGATCTACTTTATCAGGTGTATCTGCCGCTGAGTGTTGGTAGCAAAAATATTTTCCTTGGTCATCAGTGCCGAGCGACATTCCTGCAACACCCAATTTCATCATTGGACCAATATCTGTACCGCCACCACCTTTACGAACGGTCATATTAGGGTTAATCTTTTTAAGAATTGGTTCCATTCCTTTTAATATCGAAAACATTTTATCATCACCTGTAAATCCAATGACACTAGGTGGAAACACACCTGAATCAAATTCAAATACAAGGGAATGCTTCTCGTTTTTATGCTTTTCTGCGTAAGCCTGGCCACCTCGTGTGCCATTTTCCTCATTCACCCATTGAACTACTCGCATTGTTCTGCGTGGTTTAAGATTGAGATCCTTAATTACTTTTACTGCATACCAGGTTGCAATACATCCACCACCATTATCGTGAGCGCCTAACCCAACATCCCAAGAATCAGTATGACCACCAAGAGCAACTATATCATTTTGGTACTCAGAACCAATTATTTCTCCCATTACATTATAGGAAATAGTATCCTGTAAAGTCTGCGTATCAAAATTTAAGTCAATAACAGGAGTTATACCCCATTTTTGCAATCTGCCAAGTAAATAGGCATCCTGTGGTGAAATTGCGCCGCCTGGAATTCGTGGAACTGAGTCGGTATATCCCATAACACCTGTGTGGGGAATCTGCGATATATCAGGAGTAAGTGAACGAATTAAACTTGCTACCGCTCCATATTTTGAGGCTTTATCAGCACCTGACCATCTGTATTGAAATGTTTTTCCATAAGATTCAAAGGGAAAATCATAAACGACAATTTTGCCTTTAACATTATTTTTATGATTTTCCAAATCATCAAAATTATTCACAACAAAAACAGGAGCCGATAATATTCCATTTTTTGTTGGAACTGAACCACCTAGAGCAAGCACATCAATTTTTTTCTTATATGGGTAAATGAGATTGGCTGTTGAATTATGTTGGACCCAGTGAGGTACCATTACTTCTTCTTTTTTGACATTTTGGAAACCTTGTTTTTTCATTTCTTGATAAATCCAGTCTATTGCATTATTCAAACTAATAGAACCACTCAATCGACTCCCAAAAACATCGCAAAGATAAGAAAGGCTTTGCCAGGCAGAACTATCTTTTTCAGAGTAGATTATAATTTTATCGGCAATTTCACTATAATGATTTACAATATATGCAGAATCAATTTCAATTGCCATAATTTTTGAATTACATATCAAAAATATAAAAGACAATATTAAAAAAATTTTATTAAATCCTTTCATCAATTTATTATTTAGCTAAAATTACAAATTCTGTTCTTCGATTTTTTGCTCTACCTTCTTCTGTATCATTGCTAGCAAGGGGACGAGAAAATCCAAAACCACGATATCGCAAGCGATTTGGTTCAATTCCTCGGGATATCAAAGCATCATAAACAGCACGGGCGCGATTTTCACTCAATTTCAAATTATAATCAATTCCACCAACATTATCTGTATGACCTTGAATTTCTAATTTCAATTTTGGATCGGAAAGCATAACATCAGCAATTTCATCTAAAATTGGATAAGATTCGGGTTTAATTTCATATTTATCGAAATCAAATAAAATTGGACGAGTAAAAGCTTTGCCAATATCGTCCCAAGGCATTAAATCTGATGTATTATATTCTGCCTCAGCATAAAGCGAATCCTCTCGTCCTGGAATATCTAAGTAATTTCGTACCTTATGATATCCCCAAAATTTTGGTGGATGATATGTAATAAGATAATAATATCGCAAGCTCATATATATATCTCGAAATATCGAGATAAGTTCTTCTTTTGTATACGCCTTATAAAATTTGCCACCTGTATATTGCGCCAAGTATTTCAAATTTTCATCTTTTGAATATCCAAATGCAACAGTAAATATGTGAATTTGCTCTTTCTTCGCAGTTTCAATCAAATTCCCAATCTTTTCTTTTGAATAATTATCATCTCCATCTGAAAATACTACAAGGACTCTTGGAACATCTGTTGGAGTGAATTCGAACATATTAATATTTGTGGCAATAGCATCATAAACAGCAGAAAAAGATCCTATACCTTGATTTTTGCGCAAATTATAAAGAGAAAGAATTTTATCCTTTTCTCTCATTAAAGGCACTTTAACATCTGTTGTTTTATTAAATGTTGTTATACCGATTTTATCATATTCCATTTTTAATGAAACAAAAAGATTAGTGCCTGTCGATATTGCATCCATAACACCCGTCATCGAACCTGAATAATCCACTGTCAATACAATATTATAAGGAATTGAATCTTTTGCACCAAATTCGCGAACTGTAAAGTACTCAATTGGAACTTCGCGAACATTATATACTTTACCTAAAAATTCCTCAAGAATTTTAAAATAATTAATATCGGGATTTTCTTTATATGGATTTGCCATATTTGTAATAAAATGCCCTGAACTATCAAAAACACGAGCATAAAGTTTTATTGTATCAGGGTATTTATCTGTTTCTATGCGGAAAAAATCATAAATAAGTTTGTTCGGGTCGGCAGAATCTATTGGCAATGTGGAAGTAATGTAAATAGGTTTGCCTTCACTTTCATCTGTATAATCCCATATTTCACGTTGAAGTTCAAATCCACTCTTTTCAGGATGAGATGAACAGGAAATAAAGAGAAAGATTGAAGGTATGAGCAATGTCCATATTTTAAATTTTGCAAATTTCATCAAATTTGAAATTTTATGATAAGTAATAACTTACGGTCGCCTCCCTAGCCTTACATTTGTATTAATTCCATAACGATTTATCTGATTAAGTAATGTATCAAGTTGAATAAGAGTAGAATCAAGTTTCTTCGATAAATCTTTATCATAAACCAATCTTGATGCAAGTCCATTGCCTGATTGAAGTTCATTTGTAATATTTTTCAAATCAGAAATTACAATGTTTAATGAATCAAATAAAAGATTAGCTTTTATCATAACAGGTTTTGTATCGCGCAATATTGTATCAAGATTACGAGAAATTGAATTGACCTCGGATTGATTATTTGCAATTAATTTATCTAAGTTATTTGAAATATTATGCAAATCTTTTATAGTTTGATTGAGACTTACATAATTATTATTAAGTAGAGAGTTCAGTCGAGCAACTGTATTATTGGTATTTTTTATAATTTCTTGCAAATTGGTAACTAATGTATCATTAGAAATAAGATTATTTACAGAAGCAAGAGTATTATCAAGATTTTCAAGAATTTGAGCTAAATTGCCACTTGCTGTACCAAGTGTTGCAATTAGTTCCTGCAAATCAGGGGGAGTCGAACCCGTTATAAAACTATTCGGATCAAAAGGCTTAGAGCTTGTGCCTGGGAATAATTCGATTTTTTTCCCTCCTGTCAATTCAAGTATAGTAATTCGTGCTTTTGCATCGGAGCGAATATCTACATCTTTATCAACAGAGGCAATTATTAGGACAGAATCCTTATAATTTTGAATCGATTTTACATTACCGTGAGCAACTCCATTAATTACAACGGGTTCGGAAACCTTAATACCCCCTGAATTTGGGAAAATAAAGGAAATATCCTTTTTTCCTGACGCAATTCGATAACTCTGACCTGCAATGATGCCTATAATTAATAAAATAATACCAATAGTAATGAGCAATCCAACTTTGAATTCTGTGCTTAAATGCAATCTCATTAATCAATATTAGCTTGGATTTGAAGTAAAATCAATGTCAGAATCAAAATTGAAATCATCAAAATTTAAAGGTTCATTATGATTATCAAAGAAATTTTCTTCCTCATTAAATTGAATATCTTCAGTACCAAGATTAGAATCAATAGATTTATGCCCATTTCGATTGATTCCATTAATTTTATCCTTACCTTCAAGAAGAAGAATATTATCAGCAAGGATTTCCACAACTTGTCTTTGTCGTTGAGTCAATTTATCTTCAATAACGCGTGATTGCAATCGGCCTTCTACAAAAATTCTTGCCCCTTTATGAATAATACGTTCAACAATTTCAGCAAGTCCACGCCATGCAATTACAGTATGCCAATCAGTTTGTTCTCGTAAATTACCCGCTCTATCCTTCCAAGTTTGCGATGTAGCCATTCTAAAAGAAATAACAGGAATACCGCCCGGGGTCTTTTTCATAATAGGATCAACCCCAACATTTCCAATTAATAATACTTTATTAAGTGATCGAGACATAAATCATTTCTCCCTAAATTATTAATAAAAACAAATCAAAAAATCAATTTAATGTTCTATTTTGCAGGTTTTACCTTGATAAGATTTACTTCAAATATTAATGCTTGATTAGGTCCAATAACCCCACCTGCACCCTGCTCTCCATAAGCAAGATTAGATGGAATAAATAATGTTGCTTTCCCACCTTCTTTAAGTAGCTGCAATCCTTCTGTCCATCCCTTGATAACTTGGTTCAGTGTGAATTCAGCGGGTTGCCCCCTATCAATTGAGCTATCGAATACCTTTCCATTAAGAAATGTCCCTTTGTAATGTACTACGACAGTATCCTTCTCTTTTGGTGAAATACCCGTGCCCGGTTCGATGATTTTATATTGCAAACCACTTGCTGTGGTCTTAACACCTTCTCGCTTTGCATTTTCAGCAAAGAATTTGTCAGATTCTTCTTTATTAATTTTAGCCTCTTCGGCTTGCTTAGCCAGTGCCTTTTGTTGTAATTTCATATTTAAATTCTGTATTGCTGTTTTAATTTCTTCATCAGTTAATAATCCTCTTGCCCCAAATAAAACATCTTTCATACCTTGTGCAAAACTCTCAACATTTATATCTACTTCATTGTTCTTTAAATCCTCTCCAAATTGTGCTCCGAGTGAATAAGAAACTGTATCAACTTCAGTTTTCAATATAATCGAAGGTTGAGTATTTTTTGTTTGATTTTGTGCATAGCTGATGCCACCGGCTATAATCACTACGATGACAATTGCAAAAAACTTCTTCACCATTTTAATAACTCCATTTTTAATTCTATAAAAAAGTAAAATTATGAATAATTTTGAAATAATTGACGTGATATTTATAAAAAAATGTTAATATTATTAAAGATTTTTTCAAAACTTTGATTTTTCGTAATTTGCATATTAAGATTTTGCAATGTTTATGAATGAATATTTTTAATTTACTTGATTTCCTAGAAAAACATTTTCCCGCACGATTCGCAATTAAAGATGATAAATTTGGATTAGAAATTCAAATCGGCTCTCACGAAGTTAATAACATTTTGGTTTGCTATGAGATTAATGAACAAGTAATTCAAGAAGCAAGAAATTTAAATTGCCAATTAATATTAACTTACCATCCTTTGATTTATTTTCCTATTGAAAGAATATATTCCTCCGAACGTATAGGTAAATTATTGACACTGATAATTGACAGTAAAATATCTGTTATTTCTCTTCACACTCTCTTTGATACCTACAAATATGGCTCAAATTATCTATTTGCGAAAGCATTAGAATTGGAAATTGATGAATTTCTCGAACCTAATAATGAAAATAATGATTATGGGATGGGCATAATTGGACATTTTGACAAAGAGATTTCTCCAGAAGAATTCTTAAAGAAAATTCACAATATTACTCAATCTTCAATTAAATATACGGAAGGTGCTTCTAATTTCGTCTATAGAATAGGTGTTGTAGTGGGATCAGGTAAAGAATATTTAAATCAAGCAATTGACAAAGGAGTGGACGGATTTATTACGGGAGATGTTTCCTATCATTATTTCCATACAGCCAATAAAAGAATTTGGCTCATAGACGCAGGACATTCAGAAATGGAGAAATTTATCGCTCCTGCAATTGCAGATTTTTTGAAACATAATATAAATAATGAACAAATTAATATTTACCTTTCCCAGGTTAATACTAATCCGATAAAATATTATAATATTAAATAAATAAAATTGATAATTAAATTAGGTTATAAATATGGCAACTCAAAATCATTTCTTAGCTTCACTATCTTATATTGACCAAAGATTAGATGAATTAAATGAAGAATTTGGAGAACTTCCCCGATTAGAAAAAGATAAGCAGCACGAACTTGCGCTTGCAAAGCTCCAACTTGAAGAAACTCAAAATGTTATTGATGAACTGCAAAAATTTCTTTCAACAGCAAAAGTCACTTTAATCGAACTTAAAGACAAAGAAGAAAATTTAGCTAAAAAACAATTTTTGGTAAGAAATAATAAAGAATTCGACGCACTTTCAAAAGAAATTGAACAGCTTAAACAAGAACATACGGACCTTTCTACTCGATTTAGAAATGAAGGAATAAAAGAAGAAAATTTAATGAGAATTTTGGAAGAACAAAGGTCAAAATATGAAGGATTAAAAAAGGAACTTTTAAATATTCGCAAAAATATAGAAGAATTGGCAGGCGAGCAAAAAGAAGAAGTGCGTTCGCTTAATGAGCAAAAGGAACAGATTGTAAATCATTTGCATACATATAATTATAAAGAATACAACAGGATACGGAAAAATTTTAGCGATGCAGCAACCCAGATAGTAAGAGGGCGGTGTTCGGGCTGCTTCAATACCATTACACCCCAAAAGATTGTGGAGGTCCGCAACAATAAAGACACGCTATATCTATGTGACCATTGTGGTAGAATTTTACTTTCAGATGATTTGGAAATTAATGAGGATTTAGTCGATGAATTACTTAACGAAAAGATATAATATTAGTAATATAAATATTATTTAAATTTCAACGTCAATTTACATAATAATTAATTAAATATTCTAATTATGAGAATAACAAAGCAATATACAAATCGTGAAAGTCAATCGCTTGATAAATATCTTCAAGAAATCGGAAAAGTTGAATTATTAAGTCAGGATGAGGAAATAGAACTGGCAAAAAAGATACAAAACAACGCTCCCGATGCTGACCAAGCACTTGAAAAACTTGTAAAGGCAAATTTGAGGTTTGTTGTTTCTGTTGCAAAACAATATCAAAATCAGGGACTTTCATTAGGCGATTTGATTAACGAAGGGAATCTTGGATTGATAAAAGCAGCTCACAGATTTGATGTTAATCGTGGTTTTAAATTTATATCATATGCAGTATGGTGGATTCGTCAATCCATACTTCAAGCCCTAGCCGAGCAATCACGTATTGTGCGACTGCCACTTAATAGAGTTGGGGCATTGAATAAAATTAGTAAGAAATTTAATGAATTGGAACAACAATTTGAGCGTGAACCGACACCTCAAGAATTAGCTGATGAACTTGAAATGTCGGTAGAAGAAGTTTCAGAAACAATACGCTTGGGAGGACGGCATCTATCTGTTGACGCTCCACTTCAACAAGGTGAAGATAATAGATTGCTCGATATTATTCCAAATGAACAGCAAGAACCACCCGACGCTGGTTTAATTCACGAATCTATGCGTCAAGAAATTGATTATGTACTTGGATGTTTGAGTGAACGAGAAGCAGAAGTTATTCGACTTTATTTTGGCCTTGATGGTCATCAATATACATTAGAAGAAATTGGAGAGAAATTTAACTTAACTCGTGAGCGTGTTCGACAAATAAAAGAAAAAGC
>DAOTPH010000040.1:0-11002 GCA_035451765.1 Bacteroidota bacterium
ATTGATTTTGTATTATATTATCGTAGAAATTAGTGTTCAAAAATCAATTTTAATACTACCAGCAATGGAACAGACAAAATCATTCCTAATATTCCCCATATATATCCCCAGAAAACAAGTCCAAAAATCACAGTCAATGTGTTAATACTCATATTTGTTCCCATCACAACAGGCTCAAGGAAGTTACCAATTACAAAATGTATAGCAATCAAAAGAGTTGTAAAGAGTAATACCATAGGAAATGAATTTAACGTAATTAATGCAAAAAATACAGGTAAAATAGTAGAAATAATTGAGCCAATATTAGGTATATATGCGCAGATAAAAGTTAAAAAACCCCAGAATAAAGCAAATTTTACCCCAAATATTAAACAAAGTACATAAGTCACAGCCCCTGACAGAAGATTTAATAATGTTTTTATGACAAGAAATGTATAGATTGTTTTTTGGATTTTTTCAAAAGAGTTCAGAAAATTTGTATTAAATATTTGATTTTTTCCTTTACTTAAATAGCTAATAAATTCTTTATAATCGGGCAAGCCAATCAACAATACAACATAATAAAGAGCAAACATTGTGAGCCATCCCGTTAGCGAAGAGAAATATGAAAGAATATCCTGGGCCCTACTTGCTACCCAATTGAGATTAATTGATTTCAAAATTTGGTCATAGATATATTGAAATGATAATCTCGAACCAAATGTTCTATTTATCCATTTCAATATTGCATTTGCCCGTATTTCTAAGCTTTGTTGCAGTCCTGGTATTTCAGTTAAAATTTGAGAAATTGTTGTTTGGAGAATTAAAATTATGCCTCCAATTATTGCAAATGATATTATCACAACAAATATAACACTAATAAATTTTGGAATTTTAATTTTCTTAAAGAAAAGCATTAGCGGTTGGAATATAGCAGCAGCAAAAAAAGCTACTACAAGTGGCATCAATATCGATTGCAATAAATATAGCAGAACAAATATTACAACAATAAAGAGAAAATATATAATAGTTTTTATGGAATTATCCATACATCCTTTTATTAATCTTAATTTGCAAATTTAAAAAAAACAAATTTATGAAAGTTCCACTATTAGATTTAACAAAACAGTATAATTCAATTCAAAATGAAGTTGAAAGCAAAATGCTTGAAATTGCACGAAGTCAAAAATGCATATTAGGAGAAGAAGTTGAAAAATTTGAAACAAATATTGCAAAATATTTAGAGTGCAATTATGCAGTTGCCGTATCAAGTGGCACCGATGCATTACTGATGTCTCTTATGGCTTTGAATATAGGACCTGATGATGAGGTGATAGTTCCTGATTTTACATTTTTTGCAACAGCTGGTTGTGTTGCACGTATGTTTGCTAAACCTGTATTTGTGGATATTGACCCCATCACATTTAATATTGATTCATCTAAAATAGAAGAGAAAATAACAAATAAAACTAAAGCAATAATGCCTGTACATTTATTTGGTCAATCAGCAGAAATGGACGAGATTATTCGTATTGCAAAAAAGCATAATCTTGCGGTCATAGAGGATGCCGCGCAAGCTTTGGGAACACAATATAAGGATGGAAAATTTGTAGGTACAATTGGAGATTTTGGTTGCTTTTCATTTTATCCTTCAAAAAATTTAGGTGCTTTTGGTGATGGGGGCTTAATAATTACAAATAATCAAGATATAGCTGCAAAATTAAAGCAAATGCGTAATCACGGTATGAATCCAAAATACTATCATAAATTTATAGGTGGAAATTTCCGTCTCGATGCAATACAAGCAGGCATTTTAAATGTCAAATTGAATTTTTTAGATGATTGGCACCAAGATCGACGGGATAATGCTCATCTATATGTCAAATATTTTCAAAAATTCGGTTTAATAAATATTAATAACAATAATGAGTTTTCGCAAGATAATTGCATAATCTATCCAAAGGCAATTTATAGCCAATCAGTTGCAAAAAATTATCATATTTATAATCAATTTACTATCAGGGTAAAAGATCGTGATGAATTGCAAAAGTATCTTTCAAATTGCGATATTGGTACTGATATTTACTATCCAATTCCATTGCACCGCCAAGAATGCTTCGCATATTTGAATGCAAATGATAATGAATTCCCGAATACAAATAGGATTTCCCGTGAAGTGCTTTCTCTACCAGTATTTCCTGAATTGCAAGATGAGCAAATTCAATATGTCTGCGAGTGCATCAGAAATTTTTATAAAAATTAAAATATAATCAATATTTGTAAAAATAAAAAAGGCTATCTCTTTTGAAATAGCCTTTTATAAAGGAGCTGAATTATATTTAACAATATTTTAAAAAAATTAAAGTATTACAAAATTATTTAACAAACATTATTTTCTTTGTAAAGGTTTTGCCTTCTGTTTTAATATTCACAAAATAGACACCACTTTCAAGATTCAATTGTGAAAAATCAATATTGATATGATTCATTCCAACTTTATAATGAGATGAGGGCAACGAATAAACAATTTGTCCAATGATGTTTGTCATATCTATAGATACATCAAATTCTTTAGATAAGTTCACAGGTATATCCACTAATGCAGAGGTTGGGTTTGGTCGAGGTGATAAAATATCAAATTCACAATCGCAGAAATCATTCACACCTGTAATGCCAGGAGTTATAATTCCCACAATTATTTGAGAAGAAGTCACTTCACCGCAATCATTAGATACTTTGCAAGTATAAACACCGCCATCAACTGCTGTGGTCGATTCAATTACAAGAGTATTGGTTGTTTGATCTGTTAGAATTGTTCCATCTTTTGACCAAACATAAGTCAAGTTATCGCTTGTGCTTTCTACCTTAACAAAAAGTTCCAATTTTTGTCCCACATTTACAGAAACTGATGCAGGTGATTGATCCACTATCACGGGTTTTGTAGTGACCCATACTGATGCTGTTTTTGAAGTAACTTTATAACCTTTATCAACTACTTCAGCCACAAGGTAATAATTGCCAATATCATTTGCATTAGCATTCTTAATTGTCAATGTTGTGGTTTGCGAACCTGAAATGTGATCATTATCTACCAATCTATAAATGCCTTTCATCCAATAACAATTTAAAGGAA
Organism: Bacteroidota bacterium; assembly: GCA_035451765.1. Taxonomy (GTDB): domain Bacteria; phylum Bacteroidota; class Ignavibacteria; order Kapaibacteriales; family UBA2268; genus UBA2268. The sequence goes on from DAOTPH010000040.1 coordinate 3,113, forward strand.
GATTATTTGTATTTTTAATAACAGTGGTTAATGTAATATCAGTGCCTTCGCAAACGCTTTGATCTTGTGGTTGCGTAGTAAATGATATTTCGCTTTGGCTAAGCATCACTGTATCTGAATACGCAACACCGCAAAGAGCTGAAACGCGACAATAATATTTTTTATTCAGATCGCTTGAAGATACTGTCTTTATAAATAACCTTCGGGAAGTTGCACCTTGAATTTTAGCTGAATTGGATACAGGTTGCCCCTCAACATACCATTGATATGTAAATGTATATGAAGGTGGGATCCCATTAGCAGCAGGATCTACTTCGAAGTATGCACTACCGCCCATATTCACATACATTGTCTCAGGTTGTCTTGCAATTGTTGTAGGTCTTGCCACGTAAACAACAATATCATCAGTACGAATAGATGAACAAATCTCATTGCCTTTTCCATCAAGTGGATTGGATATAACACAATAATAAGTTCCAGTATTCTCATATTTTATGCTTGGGAAATAATAATAGGGCAAAGTTGCTCCAGGGATTAGCACATCATCGCGATACCATTGATAATGTAAATTTGTTCCTGTTGCTACAAGACCTATAGAAACTTCACTATTTATGCAGTATACATCTGATTGAGATTGCTGCACCAAAACAGGAATATCATAGATTACCACGTCATCAACTCGCTGAAATAAAGATGGGTTTTCAATAGTATAAATTCTAAAAGAAAGAGGTTGACCCGAATAAACCTCTCTTTGAACTGTCCATAAAAAATGTCCATCGCTTGCGGGGATTTGATTTGCTATTGTGATCCAATTAGAGCCTCCATCTTTTGAAACATCTATACTCACTAAGGAAATGCCACTACAATCATAAGTTAAATCAATTTGTCCTGGATTGCAAAGTATGGTGCCTGAAGTTAAATTAGTGAAATTTAAATATTGGCTTTGTGCTTGAATATTCCCTATTAAGAAAATTACACAAGCAATCAAAAGCCCTGTCTTCGTGAAAAATCTTTTCATAATATTGCCTTTATTTTATTTTATAATTTTCATTTTTCTAAATTATAAAATTACAAAAAATCATTCAAAATATGTATAAATACATAATAAAAAATTGAATATTAATTTTAAATATAATACGAAATTCTAAAGTGTCAATTTTTTTTCACTATTTTGTTCGTAAAATACACACTTCTCAATAAAAAAATCAAAATTAATGATTATTTCGCAATATCCATCCTTGCTCCTGCATTCCAATTGCAACTCTTTCTGGTATCATTAATAATTGTTTGTATTGAAGATATTTACCATCTGGTTTGACAATCTTATGCTCTTTATAATGAATATCAGTTTTTCTTGCGTATTTACCTTTATTTCTTATGAATCCTTTTGTACCAAAATAAGCATCCCCAATATTTAAATAAAAAGATCCTTCTTTATGCAATACTCTTTTGAATTCCTCAGTAAATTGTAATAAATCGTTAATATATTCTAAGGGATCCTCCTCTCTTCCTATTGTTTCATTGCCATACAATCTGCATAAAAAATAAGGTGGAGATGTAATTATTAAATTGATGGAATTGTCATCTAATTCTTTTATCAATTCTAAAGTATCGCCATTTGTGACTTTATTTATAAACTTCTCATTCATTTCTATGCAAAATTACAATTTTTATAATTATTACATTCCATAGCTTATTGATAACCCTACAAGTCTGGTTGCTCCTAAATTCCCTATCATATAAGTATAGTAATAATTCAGCAAGTTATAGAAGTTCAATGATATTGCTAAATTTTTCACTGCTATATTTTGAAAATTATATATAAGAAATAAATCTACAACGTGAATTGGAACACGTGCATCGGCATCCTTAACTTGAAATGCTGCTTTTTCATCTATTTTTTCTACTTTGCTTGTGAAATTATAATTTAACTTAATTTCATAACTTTTATACTTGAAATATAATGATGAAATTGAAAGCACTTTCGAGCGAAATTTCAGGACCTCATTCAATGTTAAATCTCGCGGATTAATATATGTTAATGATGTTTGAAGCCCAAGAAAAGGAAAAATCTGGAACCTCAGCATCAAATCGATTCCTTGAATGCGAGCACGTGTTAAATTTTTAAATTCAATTGTTGAAAATGCCTGGTCAGTGAATGATGGCTCAATTAAATTGTAAAATTCATTATCAAATATTGATGCATCAAGCTCGAATGGCAAAAATTTTTGATTTGTATAATTTCCACCAATTTCATAAGACCAGCTATTCTCAGGAGTTAAATCCAAATTTTCAACAACTCTAAATCCCTGATAAGATATAGTAGCAAAGCGTTCAGCAATTGTGGGTGCGCGGAAACCTTTTCCAATTGACGAACGAAGCCGTAGATTATCAAAAATTTTATAATTGATTCCAATTTTTGGGGAAATTTCAAAATTATCCTTAAAATTTCTCCCCGTTTCATAATCAATTCGGAAACCAGCTGTGAAAATCAAATTTTTGATATATGAAAGCTCTGCTTGTGAATAAGCGGAATAAATCTGTTGTAATTGATTGCCATAAATTGAGGCATCGATTGTATTATTTGTAAAAGCAATACCTGATGTAAGCAAAAATGATTTGCCTAAATGATTAGTCAATTGCAATTCATCAAATAAAGTCAATGCATCGCTTTGCCGATAATCAGGATTGGATTGAGGGTAATTATTTTTGAAGTGAGTATAAAATGCGCTTGTTTTGAAATTCAAGAACATATTTTCAGAAAATATATGATTATAATTTGCTGCAATCATAGATTTTGAACTTATAAAACGAGAATCCAAATCTGTAGCGGTCGGCGGACGTGTTGCACTATCCAAGCTGTTCCAATACACCCAGTCAGCATTATCGGCAAGCGAAAAAATACCATAGACTTTCAATTTACTTGCTTTTGTGAAATCATAAGTAAATTCCATAAATCCAGAATATTGGTAGGAATCATCAAACATCCGATAACTCTCATCACGCAAAAAATTACCAGAAATCATTAAACCACAATGGCCAAATTTCTGCCCATAACCCGCTTGAATGCCGTATTTTTTAGATGGAGATGAAGAATATTTCCAGGAATCGTATGTCGGTTGTGTATATATACCAAAAAATGAATCAAAAGAAAGGGCAGGTTGCTGAGGTGGATCGGATGAAATAAGATTGATTACACCACCGATTGCGCTTGTTCCATAAAGTGCCGAGCCAGCCCCCTTCACAACTTCAATTCGGTCAATATCAGAAAAAGGAATAATATTAAATTTCAAATCTCCATTATCACCCGACATCAAAGGTATTCCATCAAGCATCATCAAGGTGCGGGAGCCAATACCGAAATCAAATCCATCGGATCCACGTATGCTAACATTTTCCTCATATACTTCGAGCCCTGGTACTGTTTTCAAAATTTGTTCTAAATCAAATTGATTTGTCAAATTAAAAGATTTTTGTTCAAGCACTACCGCAGAATTCGATATTTCCTGAATACTTTGGAATTGCTTATTTGCAGTAATAATTATTTCATTTGTTTTAAATACTTTTGGTTCTAAATAGAAATTGATAATAGTATCAGAAGTCAATTCTATTTGCAATTTTTGTGTTTCATATCCAATTGAAGAGGCAATAATTGTATAGTTCCCTTTAGGTATAGATTTAAGAAGAAATTTACCTAATTTGTTTGTATAAATTCCATAAGACGTTTTCTCAATTTGAATGGTAGCACCTATTATCGGTTCATTTACTGATTTATCAAATACTGAGCCAGAAATAGAATAATTCTCAGTAGCATAAGTATTAATTATACTTAAAAAAAATAGAAATAAAATTATATTTATTAAATTTTTATTCATAATAGTCAAAATGGTTGTGGTGGAAGATTATTAAAATCAACATAAATTGTAATATTTTTTGTTTCACTTTTATTTATATATAAATTTGAAGCTGTATCAGAATTTTGAGCTTTATAAACTCCAATAACACGCCATTCCATTAATCCGCCATATTGTTGTGCTACAGCTATATATTTTAACAAAACGGGAGCATCTGGAATTTCTATAGAAAAATTCGTTGTGTCTGTATAAAACGGTAATGATTCTTGTGTATAATATGCAGAACCACTCAAAATTTCTTGCACAATATTTTGTGGAGGAAAATTTTTAAATGCAACTACTCTTAAATCTTTTAATGAATCTTTAGCAGGCCAGGAACTAATACCACTGGTATAAACAATTTTACCTTGCAATACTGTTTTTTGTTCAAATTGTGGAGATAAGCCTTCATTGCAGCTTTGTAGCAATATAAGGATAGGGAAAAGAAATATCTTACTTTTTATTTTCATCAATAATTAATTAATAATATGCAAAGTTAAATAATTTAAGAATTTTAGTTAATGAATAATAATTTTTTTATAATTTGTAAATTTGAAAAAAATATTTTTCGGAAAAAAGTGTTTAATATTCTTTTGAAATGAGAAAATAATAAATTTATAAATAGAGGTATGTATGAATGAACCTTTTTTTAAAGTTGATACTCTATTTAGGCTCCCATGGAATTTATCCGATAATGGTATAACGTGGTTGGAACCTACATCACAATGCAACTTGAATTGTTATGGTTGCTATCGGAAAAATGTCAAAAATTCGCATAAACCATTTGAAGAAGTAAAACGCGAATTGGACTTTTTCCAAGCAAATCGCAAGACAGATTGCATATCAATAGCGGGAGGCGATCCTTTGCTTTATCCGCAAATTGTGGAGTTAGTTGCTGAAATTAGTTCTCGCGGCCTAAAACCTATTGTCAATACTAATGGTATAGCTCTTACTCCCGAGCTCCTTCACAAATTAAAGGAAGCCGGTGTATTTGGATTTACTTTTCACATAGATAGCAAACAAGGTAAGGGCAGAGACCCCAAATGGAATGGAAAAAATGAGGTAGAGCTTAACGAATTAAGGTTGCATTATGCAGAAATGGTTGCAAAAGAAGGCGGTATTGCCTGCTCATTTAATTCAACTGTTTATGAGGATACACTCCAATATGTTCCTGAATTAGTGGAATGGGCACAGAAGCATATTGATATAGTGCAAACAATGGTATTTATTATATTCAGATATGTCACACCAAAGACGCCATATAGATTTTTTGCGGGAGACCAAGAGGTGTTCAAAGAAGAGATTCATTATCATTCTGATAAGGATGAGAAAACTGACATAATGGCACCTGATGTGGTGAATAAAATTCGTGAGAAATACCCTGATTTTTACCCTGCTGCATTTTTGAATGGTACCTATCGCCCAGATTATTATAAGTGGTTGCTTACAGAACGTATCGGCAATAAGGACCAAATATTCGGCTATGCAGGAAATAGATTTATGGAAATAGTAATGAACGGATACCACTTTAAGCACGATAGGTATTTATCTTATGCTTCACCAAAGACAGCAGCACTAGGCAAATCAGCTATGTTTGGTTTGGCTCCATTTGATAAAGGTACAAAAAAAGCATTAAAGAATTATTGGAAATATTTAGGTGGCAATCCATTTAGAATTTTCAAGAAAGTATATAATCAAACAATTATGATTATTCAGCCTGCTGACTTCTTGGAAAATGGTGACCAAAGTATGTGCGATGGATGCCCCGATATTACATATTGGAAAGATGACAAAGGCAACGAACGCCTTGTATGGTCCTGCCGCTTGGAGGAACTAATGCAATATGGAGAATTCTTGCATTCTGTTCCTGTAAGAGCAAAAGAACCCGAAATTGAAGCTCCTGCTGAAATTACTAATGGTTATGGAAAAAATGGGAATACAATAAAGAACAGCGATATAATTGAACCCACGACTTAAATATTAATATGATAGTTTGAACCTACGACTTAAGTCGTAGGTTCAAAAATTATAAAGAGATTTTTTTATTTTTGTTAATTATTCTATAACTATTTTTAAATTTGTAATTAAGAAACTACACATTGTTAAAAATAATTGACATTGTGAGGTGTCTTAAATATTGAGAGTATATAATTATGATATAATTATATAAAAAAATACATATAAAATGGGAACAATATTTGCAGCATTGATTGGTGTAATTGTAGGGTTCGTACTGGGTATACCTCCAGGACCTATAGGTATGACAACAATCAAAATGTCTGCGTTTAATCCAAAAAAAAATTCTTACCATTTGATTACAGCAACGTCAATGATGGATTTTATTTATATACTTCTCACATTCTTTATGACTGCTGCTATTATTGAATCATTAAAAAATTTTACAACAAAATATACAGTAATTACAAAGATTATACAACTTTCGGTAGTATTAGTATTTATTGCTTTTGGAATTTATAATTTAATTCAGAAGAAGACTAATCCTGAAAAAGAATTACAAGAAAAATCAGAACCAAAAATTGGCTTTTTAGAGAAATTAGGACAGAGAGGTCCATTCTTCTTAGGAATTGCGCTTTCACTTTCTAATTTAGTAAATCCATCATTTTTGCCATCACTAGGGTTTGTGACTTTGCAAATTGCAGCATGGCATCTATTCCCTCTCAATATAGAAAACAAAATTTTCTTTTCAGTTGGTTTCGGGCTAGGAACTTTCCTGTGGTTGTACACCTTAACTAATATAATTTCTGCAAATAAGCACCGAATGAGCGAGAAATTTTTATTAAGATTGCGGCAATTGACGGGTATTACTTTCCTCAGTTTTGGAACTTACCTTGGCTATCAAGTTCTGCGTTTCCTACCTTGGCGAGAAGTATTTCATCTGATAACTTTGTTATTCTAGAATTCATATAATATAAAAAATAAGATTAAAGAATCTAAACAAGAGTTTACCTTTTTAAGGTATTTTTGCATCAATCGGACCTCGAATACCACTATATCCTGTAAGTTTTGCTTCAACAAACCCGATCGGAATTTTTGTAGCTACTTTTACAGGGATCTTTCGTGCGTCATCAGTAAGCCAAATATATATTGAACCTTCACTCTTGAATAAACCACCTTCAACCACAAGCGGTTCAATTATAATACAACGAAACTTGCCTGCATCAACTGTCTCAACAGATTTTCCGTGTATTTTTACACCAAGACGGTAAGTTGTATCCTTAAAAAAATTATCCAAATAAAAAACTGTTCCTTTAGGCATAGAAGATAAATCAAGTGAGCGTACATAATAAAATGCAGACATTATATCATAAGTATAAGGTGGTATTTTATAAGTTTTACCGCGAGTATAAACATGGTTATTCGCTTGGTCAAAAATTGCTTGTTCATCACGCTGATATCTGCCTTCCCGAATTTTTTGATTAAATTCCCACGAAAAAAGCCCTGCAACATCCATCACAGCAGAATATTGGTCACGAACTTTATAAAGATAATCAAGCGCAGGAAGAGATTTTACTTCAAATCTAATATCATAGCAAGGTCGTCCATTGCGATATACTGGATTGGGCATTATTTGCAAATATCCTGTTCCAGCTGTAATAAATTTATAGCCTACTTTATATTCGAGGCGTTCGCCAAATCCATAAGCTTCGTTTGGTAAATATCTATAATTAAAATTTGAAGAATTTGATGGAGAATTGCTTTGTGATAAGTTATCTTTTGAAATAGTTTGTGTATATAAATTAGCTGAGCTGATATAACAATATATAAATATTCCCACAAATGAAGAAAAGCCCAAAGCAGATAATTTCATTGATTTGTCAAAATTTACTATTTTGACGATTTTACTTTTATGAAATTGAAAAGTCAATAAGTTATATTCTATTCGTCTTCAAAATCTTTAATTCTATAACCAACACCACGAACACTTTGCACTAATTGTTTATTTTTCTTATAATCAATTTTACTTCGCAGGCGTTTA
>DAOTPH010000041.1:0-10935 GCA_035451765.1 Bacteroidota bacterium
GTCCTTCCGACATACACTAATTTATCGCTTAAATCGAGTTCTGAAGGTTTAATTACTGCCAATTTTTGATTCCTCCTTTAAAAATTTAATCCATTTTCCCTTGCTGCTTCAGCAAGAGTCTTTACCCGGCCATGATAATTATAACCGTTACGGTCGAATACTACTTTAGTTATATTTTTATCTATTGCTCTTTGAGCTATAGATTTTCCTACAATCTTAGATAAGTCAGATTTCGTTGTACTGCTTGAAATTTGTCCCCTTATTTCCTTATCAATTGATGAGGCAGAAAGCAATGTTTTTCCCTCTTCATCATCTATAATTTGTACGAAAATATTATTCAGACTTCGATAAACCGTCATCCTTGGTCTTTCGGGAGTGCCTACAATTTTGTTCCTCACACTCATTTTTCGTCTCTGATGCTTCTTTTTCTTTAGTTCGTATTTATTCATAGTTCAATAATTTTTAGTTATTTCAATTATTTTGTAGTCTTTTTGCCTTCTTTTCTAATTATATATTCTCCATCATAATGTATCCCCTTGCCCTTATATGGTTCGGGTGGTCTTAATCTTCGTATCTTTGCAGCTACCAAACCTACTTGTTGTTTATCTATTCCCTTTACAATGATTGTATTTACACCCTGTACTTCAAATTGGATTCCCTCAGGCGGCAAAAAGTATATCTGATGCGAATAACCTAATGATAATAATATTCCCTTTCCTTTTAATTCTACTTTATATCCAACGCCTTCAAGCTTTAAAGTTTTTGAGAATCCATTTTGTACGCCCTCGATAATATTATTAGTTAATGCTCTGCTTAATCCGTGTAACGCCCGCACTTTCTTATCATCACTTGCTCGACTGAAAGTTATAGTATTATTTTCAAAATTGAAACTTATCGGTTCGGGTATGACAACGGACAATTCACCCTTAGGTCCTTTTGCACGTATATTTTTACCATCAGCCTTAACCTCTACACCCTTAGGTATATTTATTGGTAGTTTTCCTATTCTTGACATTTTTCTTTCCTCAATTAATTACCAAATTGTACAAATTATTTCTCCACCAACATTAAATGCTCGTGCTTGCTTATCGCTCATTATTCCTTTGGAAGTTGATATTATAGCGATGCCTAATCCATTTTTAATTCGTGGCAATTGGTCTGCTGGGCAATATACACGGCGTCCAGGTTTGCTGACTCTTTCAATATTATGTATCACATGAACTTTATTAAAATATCGCAATCTGACCTTAATTGTGCCTTGTACATCATTATTTATTATTTCATAATCCTCTATATAGCCCTGGTCTTTTAGGATTTCTGCTATGTTTTCTTTCACTTTAGAAGTTGGAGCTTCAATTGTGCTATGTCCCGCTGCTCCACCATTTCTAATTCTTGTTAAAAAATCCCCAATTTGATCTGATACTGGCATAATTCTTCTCCTTACCAACTTGCCTTGCGTACGCCTGGAAGTTTACCTTCTAATGCAAGCTGTCGCAATTGATTTCTACATAATCCAAATTTACGATAAACGCCTCGTCCCCTTCCAGTAATTGAGCAACGTAGTCTCACCCTTGTTGGCGAGGAATTCCGTGGTAATTTCTGCAAGCCCTCCCAATCACCTTGTGCTTTTAAGGTCTCACGCTTGGCTGCATATTTTTCTACCATTCTTTCTCGTTTTTCGTTTCGTTTTATTACACTTAATTTTGACATTTTATACCCTTAATCTTTCTTCTTAAATGGAAAACCAAATTCACTTAATAATGCATAAGCTTCTTCATCTGTCTTTGCTGTTGTCACAAAATTTATATCCATACCATTGATACGTGCTACTTTATCAACATCAATTTCAGGAAATATAATCTGCTCTTTTATCCCAACTGAATAATTACCACGCCCATCAAAGCTCTTATCAGGCAACCCCCTAAAATCTCGAATTCGTGGTGCTGCTATATTTATAAATCTATCCAAAAATTCATACATCATCGCCCCTCGTAATGTCACCATACATCCAATTGGCATATCTTTTCGCAATTTGAAATTAGATATCGATTTTCTAGCTTTTGTCACAACAGGTCGCTGCCCTGTAATTAACTCTAATTCATTTATTGCACTTTGCAATAATTTAGGGTCTGATACAGCATCGCCAACTCCAATATTGATTGTAATTTTTTCAAGCTTCGGCACTTGCATTACATTCTTATAATTGAATTTCTTCATCAATGCATCTACAATTTGGTCTTTATAAAACTTACCTAATCTCGGTTCAGGTTTTTCTCTAACCTTTGATGGATCAAGACGCTTTCCCTCATAAACAAATTCAATTTTCCTGGCTCCTGTCTGCCCTTGTGCTTTTGCCATAAATTCCTCCTTTAAATATCCTTTCCATTAGTTTTTGCATAACGAACTTTAATTGGCTTCCCTTTTGAATTAAGTTTTTCGCTAACTCTGATACCTACCCTTGTAGGGTTCTTGTCTGAATCAATTAATAGTACATTTGAATAATGGATCGGCTCTTCTTGATGTACTAATCCACCCTTCTGATTATTAGGATTTGGTCGCGTTGCTTTCACCCTTATATTCACACCTTCGACAAGTATTCTCATTTTTTCAGGTATTACTTCAAGCACTCGTCCTGTTTTGCCTTTGTCATTACCTGCTATGACCATCACTATATCGTTTTTCTTTATCTTTAATTTCATATCATAACCTCATTTTTATATAACCTCAGGTGCAAGTGAGATGATTCGCATAAAGTTCTTATCTCTCAACTCTCTAGCTACAGGACCAAAAATACGTGTTCCTCGTGGTTCACCTTTTTCATTCAATAGCACAGCTGCGTTATCATCAAATCTGATAAATGTTCCATCTTTACGCCGTATTTCTTTTGCTGTTCTTACAACAACAGCAGGATATACTTTACCCTTCTTTACCTGAGCACCTGGTATTGCAGATTTAACAGTAACAATAATTAAATCGCCCACTGTCGCATATTGTTTATCATGACCGCCTAACACGCGAATGCAACGTATTTTCTTCGCTCCCGAATTATCTGCAACTGTCAAATTTGTTTCTTCTTGAATCATTTTTCCACCTTTTAATTATTTAGCACGTTCAACAATTTCAATCAATGCCCACCTTTTTTTGGCACTTAAAGGACGGCTTTCTTGGATGCGTACTTTATCGCCTTCTTTTGCTTCGTTTCTCTCATCGTGAGCCATAAACTTCTTACTTCGCTTATAATACTTCTTATACAGCGGATGAGCAATTTGTCTCTCAACCTTTATGACAATAGTTTTATCTGCTTTGTCTGATACAACTACACCCTGCAATACTCTTTTACGAGTCTTAGCTGTTGTTGAAGAGGTGCCTTCTATGTTGTTCAAAATATTTTCTTCCATTTTATATTGATAAGTTTCTTTCTTTCATAATAGTTAGAATTCTCGCGATATCTTTTTTTACAATCTTAAGAGATGCAGTATCATTTAATTGCTTTAACGAATTTTGTATGCTAAGCCTCATAAAGTTCTCTTTGCTCTCATCATACAAGTTCGCTAGTTCTTTATCGCTTAATTCTCTTAAGTCTTTTGCATAATGTGGTTTCATTTTTCCACCAAATCGATACGTTCAACAAATTTTGTTTTTATTGGCAATTTATGCGAAGCAAGTCTTAATGCTTCGCTTGCCGCTTCTTTTGATACACCATCAACTTCAAACATTATTCTCCCAGGTCTTACAACTGCCACCCATCCCTCAGGTGCGCCTTTGCCACTCCCCATACGTGTTTCAGCAGGTTTCTTTGTTATTGCCTTATCGGGAAATATTCTAATCCATACTTTCCCATCCCGTTTCAAATATCTATTAATTGCGATACGTGCAGCTTCTATTTGTCTATTTGTTATCCACGCCACTTCCATAGCTTTCAGTCCATAAGATCCAAAAGAAATAGTCGAGCCACGATATGCTTTACCTTTCCTTCTACCACGTTGTGGTTTACGATATTTTACTCTTTTTGGTGCTAACATCTTTTACCTCTCCTCTTTAGTAAATTTCACCTTTAAATATCCATACTTTCACTCCTATCGAGCCATAGATTGTTTGCGCTGTATATACAGAATAATCAATATCAGCTCGAAGTGTATGCAATGGCGTTCTACCTTCCTTATAATGTTCTGTACGTGCCATTTCTGCACCCCCTAATCGTCCTGAACACATTATTTTTATACCGCCCGCCCCCATTCGCATTGCAGCAGAAACTGCTTGCTTCATTGCTCTTCGGAATCCAATTCTCTTTTCAATCTGCTGTGCCACATTTTCGGCAACTAAATATGCATCAAGTTCAGGTCTTTTGATTTCTTCAATAAGAATTTTTACTTCTTTATTTGTAATTGATTTCAATTCATATTCAAGCTGGGTAATATCTTTACCTGATCTTCCTATGATTACCCCAGGTCTTGATGTATGGATTGTTACTCGTATTTGCTTGGAAGTTCCCTCAATTACTATTCGCGAGATTCCTGCACTTTTCTTACGATTATGTATATAATTGCGTACTTTAATATCTTCACTGATTTTATCAGCATAGTTCGTATTATCATACCAATTTGCATCCCATCCTCGAGTAATCCCGAGCCGCAAACCTATTGGATTAGTCTTTTGTCCCAAGATTACTCCTCCACCTTATTGCTAATTTCTTCAGTTTCATCTATTTTGTTCTCTTTATTATTCGATACTACAATTGTTAAATGATTCGAGCGCTTTCTTATTCTATATGCTCTGCCTTGTGGTGCTGGTTGTATCCTCTTAATTGTCGGTCCCACATCTACAATTGCCTTTGTTATAATATATTCATCTTCATTTCTTGTCTCTCCTGCCTCCATTAATTTATTATTTAAATTTGCAATTGCTGAACGCAAAACTTGTTCTGCCACTCGCGCTGCATACTTAGGTTGAAAATGCAATATTCCTATCGCTTCATTAGCATTTTTGCCCCTTATTTGATCGACTACTAATCTCATTTTCACAGGTGATGAACGTATATATTTTTTTACACAACGTGCTTCCATTTCTCTCCTATTTCTTTACTTCTTTTCGGTTTCCAGAATGCCCTCGAAATATCCGTGTCGGTGCGAACTCCCCAAACTTGTGTCCTACAAGATTTTCTGTTATATACACAGGTATAAAATTCTTGCCATTATGCACTGCAATTGTATGCCCTACAAATTCAGGAACAATTGTTGACGCTCGTGACCACGTCTTTATAACTTGCTTCTTTTTGCTTTCGTTTAAAGTTTCAACTTTTCTCAAAAGTTTATAATTAATAAATACACCTTTTTTAAGCGATCTTGACATATAAATCTCCTATTTTGTTCTCCGACGGATAATATATTTATTACTTAATTTATTTCTCTTACGTGTTTTCAAACCTTTTGCGTATTTACCCCAGGGAGATTCGGGATGCTGTCGTCCACCACCTGATTTCGATGCTCCTTCGCCTCCACCCATTGGATGATCAACAGGATTCATTGCCATACCGCGAGTTTGCGGTCTTACCCCTTTCCATCGCAATCTACCAGCTTTACCCCATAAAATATTAAGATGTTCACCATTGCTCACTTTACCTATTGTAGCATAGCAATTAGCATTCACCATACGTATCTCCCCCGAGGGCATCTTCAATTGTGCGTATTTACCCTCAAGGCCTACTAATTGGCAACTTGTCCCGGCACTTCTTGCAAATTGCCCCCCCTTACCTGGTTTCAGTTCTACATTATGTACAAATAATCCTAATGGTATATTCTTTAGGGGTAATGCATTTCCATCTTTATATTCAGCAGATGGGGATGCCAATATTTCTGTTCCTACTTTTAAATTATCGGGTGCAAGAATATATCGATATTCATCATCTTGATATTTTAATAAAGCTATACGTGCTGTCCTATTTGGGTCATATTCAATAGATTTTACTACTGCGGGGATTCCTATCTTATCCCTCTTGAAATCTATAATTCTATACATCCTCTTATGACGACCACCTCGATGACGTGATGTTATACGTCCCGTATTATTTCGTCCACCTGATTGCTTTAAAGGAACAAGTAATTTTCGATATGGCTTATCAGTTGTTATCTCTTTAAAGTCATTGACTGAATAAAATCTTGTTCCTGGTGTAATTGGTTTTAATGTTCTAATACCCATTTCTTTCCCTTTTTAAATTATTGCTCCTCTGCCCCTGAAACTATTTCTATTGAATATCCTTCTTTCAAGGTCACATAAGCTTTCTTTCTCCTTGGAGTTTTCCCCGTCACTCTACCTCGCTTTGTAAATCGAGATCTTATTTTGCCTTTCTCCCGTAATGTTCTTATACTTTCTACTTTCACTTCATAAAGTTCCTCAATCGCTTTCTTGATTTCAATTTTATTTGAATTAATATTTACTTCAAAAGCGTATTGCCTGGAATCTCCTAATTTCATTGCCTTTTCTGTTATCAGAGGCTTTTTTATTATATCATAATTCATAATTGAACCTATAATAGGATTTCTTCAATATTTTTGATTGCATCCTGCATTATGACTATATTTTTATATTTCATAATGTCGTATGCTGATATCTTTTCTGCAGGTTGAATTTCAACCTTTGGTATATTTAATGCTGACCGATAAAAATAGTTGTCGACTTTATTTGTCAAAATCAAGGTTGACTCGCCATATATTTTTAGATTTGAAAGCAATTCGACAACTCTCTTTGTTTTATATTCATTAATATTGAACTCGCTTAATACTTTAAGATTATTTTCACTTGCCCTAATAGAAAGAGCTGATTTTTTTGCTAATCTTTTTATTTTAACAGGCACTTTCACATTATATTTATGAGGAATAGGCCCGTGAATTTTGCCACCACCAGTCCATAGAGGTGATCGAATTGACCCTGCACGTGCTGTTCCACGTCCTTTTTGACGCCATGGCTTTTTACCACCTCCTGATACTTCTGCTCGTGTCTTGGTCTTATGTGTTCCTTGACGTTGATGAGCAAGATAAGCCATTACATACTGATGTATTGCATATTCATTTGGCTCTATTCCAAATACTTCGTCATTCAAATCTACCTGTCCTACTATCTCTCCTGCTGGATTAAATAAATCTGCTTGCATTACTTTACTTCTCCACTATTTCTATTAAACTGTTTTTTGCACCAGGTACGCCACCTTTAATTGCCAAAACATTTTCTTCAGGATAAATGCCTACAACTTCAAGATTCTTTACTGATACTTGCTTGTTTCCCATTTGTCCAGCCATACGCAAACCCTTAATTACCCTCGATGGATAAGATGAAGCCCCTATTGATCCTGGGTGCCGTTGCCTATCTGATTGCCCATGAGTTACCATTCCAACTCCACCAAAGTTATGTCTTTTTACAACTCCTTGATATCCCTTCCCTTTTGAAATACCTGATACCCTTACTTTGCTTCCTATTTTAAAATTTTCTACTGTTATTGTATTTCCAACTGCATAATCCCCTATCAAATCTCGAAATTCCTTAATGTATCTTAATGCTGGCATTTGTAATTTTTTGAACAATCCCGATAAAGGTTTAATCAATTTCTTATCTTGTATTTCTTCAAATCCTACCATTACGGCATTATATCCATCTTTTTGTTCAGTCCTTAGCTTTAATATAGGGCAAGGCCCCGCTTTTACAAGAGTAACAGGAATTTGTCTACCATTCGCATTATAGATAGTAGTCATACCTATCTTACGTCCAAGAATTGCTGCTTTCATATTCAGTCCTTATACTTTGACTTCAACATCTACACCTGCCGGTAATTCTAACCTCATCAGTGCATCGATAGTTTTTTGAGATGAATTAAAAATATCAATTAATCTTTTATGAGTTTTTAACTCAAATTGTTCCCTCGATTTTTTATCAACATGTGGCGATCGGTTGACAGTGTAAACAGAGCGTCGTGTTGGCAATGGAACAGGTCCCACTACCAATGCACCTGTCTGTTTCAATGTCTGGGTTATTCTGCTCACAGATTGATCTATCAAGTTATGATCAAATGATTTTAATTTTATTCTTATTTTTTGCATTATCTATCTTATTATTCAACTATTATTCGATTATTTTTGTTACAACACCTGCACCAACCGTTTTTCCACCTTCCCTAATAGCAAATGTCAAACCCTCTTCCATTGCAACAGGTTGTATTAACTCAATTTCAATATCATTTAAATTATCCCCTGGGATTACCATCTCCACACCCTCAGGTAATTTTAATGTACCTGTCACATCAGTCGTTCTAAAATAAAATTGTGGTCGGTACCCATTATAAAATGGTGTGTGCCTTCCACCTTCTTCTTTCTTTAAAACATATACTTGCGCGTGAAAATGGTGATGTGGTGTTATTGAACCAGGTTTTGCAATTACCATACCACGCTCGAGTTCCTTTTTATCTATACCACGTAATAATACGCCTATATTGTCGCCTGCTTGTCCTTCATCAAGTATCTTGCGAAACATTTCAATTCCTGTGCATATTGTCTTCTTATGCATTCCAAATCCTACAATCTCCACTTCATCATTTACATGAATCTTGCCTCTTTCCACACGGCCAGTACCTACTGTTCCACGTCCTGTTATTGAAAACACATCTTCAACAGGCATTAAAAATGGTTTATCTACATCACGCACTGGCGTCGGTATATAACTATCAACTGCGTCCATTAATTCATAAATACAAGCTAATCTTGGATCATCTGGTCCAACATTTGGATCTGCACCAGCTTCCAATGCTTGCAGAGCTGAACCTCGTATAATTGGAATTTCATCACCAGGATAATTATATGATGTAAGTAATTCACGTAATTCCATTTCAACCAAATCTATTAACTCAGGATCCGCAGCATCTATTTTATTCAAAAATACTATCATTCGTGGCACTCCTACTTGATGAGCAAGTAATATATGCTCACGTGTTTGAGGCATAGGACCATCTGTTGCAGCAACCACTAAAATTGCTCCATCCATTTGTGCCGCCCCTGTAATCATATTCTTAATATAATCTGCATGGCCTGGACAATCGACATGCGCATAATGTCTCTTTTCTGTTTCATACTCAACGTGGGCTGTTGCTATTGTTATACCTCTTGCTTTTTCCTCAGGTGCGTTATCAATCGAATCAAATGTACGTATCTCACCACGCCCATATTTTTTATGCAATGCCATTGTGATTGCAGCTGTTAATGTAGTTTTACCATGATCAACGTGACCAATAGTACCAATGTTAACGTGCGGTTTTGTCCGCTGAAATACTTCCTTTGCCATATTTTACTCCAATATTTTTATTTTCTTTCTTATAAATTTTTAGTTTCTTATTTTTTGATTTTTTTAAAAAACTAATTATTTTTAACTTTAAATTTTTCTTTAAAGAATAATTTAGACGAATTATTAATTATTTATTACATTATAATGTGAAAACACCATCGTGAAACTTGCTCGCCCTTGTGATAACGATCGTAGGTCAGTCACATAACCAAACAAGTTCGATAATGGCGCATATCCAATCACTACCTGCAAATTTCCTCTCGTATCTATTCCCTCAATACGTCCTTTCCGAGCATTCAAATCTGAAATTATGTCTCCTACATATTGCTCAGGAGATACAATTTCAACTTTGAAAATCGGTTCTAAAAGTACTGTCCCAATTCTGTTCAAAGCATTTTTTACAGCCATTGAACTTGCGATCTTTGTTCCCGTCTCGCTTGTTATACCTTCTACATATTCAACTTTTATCAATTTTGCTATTATATCAACCATTGGATACCCTTGCAATCCCATTTGCACAGCTTCAGTAATTCCCTCCAACGCTATATCCACTATATTTTTTGGAATCGATTTATCATTCATCATGTTCTGTATTTCTATACCTTTTCCCCGCTCATTAGGTGATAGCTCAACCGATACATCCCCTATTTGATTTTTTCCTGCTATAACCTTTTCAAAATGATAATTCTCATATACCGTTTGATTAATTGTTTCTCTGTAAGATACCTGGGGTTTGCCTGCCCTTGCGTCAATATTAAATTCAGACTTTAATCTATCAACGGCTATTTCTAATTGCAACTCTCCTACACCACTTATTATTATTTGTCCGCTTTCCTCATCGAATTTATATCTGAATGTGGGGTCCTCATCTGCCAATTTGCTAAGTGCTTGTAACATTTTCTCCTGGTCGGCTTGAGTTTTTGCTTCTATCGACATATCAATCATAGGTTCCAAAAATCTTATTTTCTCAAATATTACCATTCTCCCATTACAAAGGGTATCACCCGTAGTTGTGAATTTTAGAGATGGTATTGCTACAATTTCCCCTGAATATGCTTCTGGAATTTCCTCACGCTTATTTGAGTATATCCTAAATATCTTGCTTATCCTCTCTCGCTTATTAATTGTTGAATTTTCTACAGTTTGTCCAACTTTAATTTTTCCAGAGTATATTCTAATAAAATTCAATCGTCCCAGAAATGAATCGCTTAACACTTTAAATGATAAAGCAGAAAGTGGTTCATCGTCGCTCAATTTCACTTTAATAATCCTATCAGGATTATTTGCATCCTCTCCCTCTACATATCCTATATCGCTTGGTGATGGCAAATAATTAATCACCCCATCTAAAAGCGTCTGTACTCCTATATTCTTTAATGACGAACCGCAAAACACAGGAACGCATTTTAGCAAGATTGTCCCTCGTCTTAGAGCTTCTTTGATTTCATCTTCCGAAACATCTTCATTTGCAAGATATTTTTCTAAAATATTATCGTCAAATTCTGCAATCTTTTCAATCAAATTACTTTTGTAATTCTGAGCAACCTCAATCATATTATCAGGAATATCTGTTATATCATATTCGGCACCGAGTGTTTCAATATCAAAGTAATA
>DAOTPH010000042.1:0-10915 GCA_035451765.1 Bacteroidota bacterium
GAATCAGACAAAATCAATATCAGCCAATTATCAAGCGGATTTTATACAGTGCGATTTTTCAATGGTGGCAAGCAGGTTGTTGAGAAAATGATGAAAGAGTGAGGAAATTTTGAATTAAGACAATTTGTAGGGGCAATTCATAAATTGCCCCTACAATATGTAGAGACACAAAATTTTGCGTCTCTACGGTGCAAATTCCCCCCTTTGATAAGGGGGAATTGAGACATCCCCCTCCCACCTTTGATAAGGGGGAATTCTGCACCAAGATGGTGCAGGCACCCACAATAATAAGCGAGGAGAATTATTCCACAAAAATTTTCCCTATTTTCTTAAAAACTGCTAATTTGCATATTTTTATTTATACATTTCAGTGGAAGAAATTGTCTATCATACTAATTATAAACTCGAAGATTCTTATTGGTGGTTCATTGCGCGAAATCGTATTGTCATAGATATTTTAAATAAATTTGTCAAAATTGCACCAAATCAGCAGATCCTCGATGTTGGCTGCGGTACAGGAGGATTTACAAAAATGCTTTTGGAAAAATATGATGCAATCGGACTTGATTCTTCTCCAATTGCCATTGAATATTGCAAAAAGCGGGGAATTGAAAAATTGTTCTTTGGCACTTTGGATGAATTCCCTGCTATTGACTATAATATTCAAGCAATTACCATACTCGATGTTATAGAGCATATTGAAAATGATGATGCGATTGTCGAACAAATTTACAACACACTACCACAAAATGGTTGGCTTATAGCAACCGTTCCCGCCTATAAATGGCTATGGAGCGAACACGATGTCCTGCATAAGCATTATCGCCGATATAAAAAAAAGGATTTTGTCTCGCTTCTGAAACGTCATAATTTTGAAATTGAATATTCGACATATTTCAATACATTGCTATTTCCATTTTCAGCAATAAAAAGAATTTATGACAATTTATTTAATAAAAAAAATAAAAATCCTGATCCCGTGGATCCAGTTCCAGGTTTCCTTGATAGGATATTTAAAACCGTATTTCTATGGGAAAAATTTTTCATTCCACATATTAAATTTCCATTTGGTTTGTCTATTTTAGTAGTTGCTAAAAAGGTATAAATTATGAAACAAAGTAAACCATTACCAAAGAAAACAGCAGCTCCACCCGCTGCTCCAATAAAAAATGAAATTATTGATAATTCTATTTTTCAAAAGAAATTTTGGATTGTAGTTGGATTATTTCTTTTAACAACATTAATTTTCTTTTTTTCGCAAATTTCTGGAAATAGCTTTTTCTGGGAAGATTTTGTTGAATATGTCTATCCTGTTAGGACTTACGCGGCACGGGAATTCGCTCACGGTAGCTTCCCATTTTGGAATCCCTATTCACTTGGTGGGATGCCATTTTTTGCTGATATTCAAGTTGGATTTTTTTATCCCTTTAATTTATTATTATCGCTATTTGTTAATGAAAATGGATTATTACCAATATGGATTTTGCAGTTTATCGTAATTATACATTTTTTCTTTGCCCAATTTAATACTTATATACTTTCTCGATATTTAAAAATTAGCTTCTGGGGATCTATAATAGTAGCAATTTCATTTTCATTTGCTTTCCCAATTGTTCTGCATATAATCCATCCAATGATTGTATTCCATCTGACTTGGCTGCCATTGATTTTTTACTTTTTCTTAAAAGCTCTTCATAATTCAAGTATAAAAGATGGCGCCATTGCAGGATTGATATTTGGTTTGACAATGCTCTCAGGACATCCACAAATTACACTATATTTTGCATTATTTTTTGGAACATATTTCCTTTGGGATTTTATTGCAAGGTTGATAAAGAAATCTGATGCACAACGCATCTCATTTAAGTACATCTTATCCGGGGTGCTTACATTTATTATTGCTGTGGGTATATTCCTTGTCCAATTGATGCCATCGCAAGTGCTTGCAGGACAGGCAATACGAGCAAGTTCAACCTATGAAAAATCTTCTGAAAATTCTTTACAATACAAGCAAATTTTAACCCTTGTTTTGCCAAAAATTTATGGATATTATGATGCGAATAATAAAACTGATGTTCCAATGGTGCTTGAAGATGAATTCGATGGAAAAACTGAACAAGTCAAAAATTACTTCTATTGGGAAACTGCAATATATTTTGGAGTAATTCCATTAATGATGGGATTGCTTGGATTATTCTTAGGCAAAAAAGATTCATTTAAATGGTTCCTAATATGTTGGATTATTTTTGGATTTCTTTTTGCATTGGGTAAATACTTTATAATACATCGTATTTTTTATGCCTTGCCGTTATTTGGAACATTCAGAAATCCTGTGAGAATGATGACATTTTCTGTATTTGGGCTGAGTATATTTTCGGGCTTTGCTTTTGATTGGATTAAATCAAATTTAAAGTCAAAGGAATTTTTACGAAAGCTCAATATTATTGGCGGAATAATAATTATTATTGCATTTCTTGGTGTAGTAGGAATTTTACAAGCAATTGTTGGCATTCCCGACCAATATTCATCAAAAACTCAAAGTACGGCAATTGCACCATTTATCTTTGCTTTGCTTGGATATTTTACTTTATTTCTTTATTATCGAGGTAATTTAAAGTCAGGTGTTGTTGGTGTATTTCTAATAATATTTATTTTCCTTGACTTATATATACAAGGAACACCATTCTTGGAGAGCAAAGAAAATCCTGAGATTCAATATGCAATTTCACCCGAGATGAAGGAATTTATGCGTCCTAAAATTCCCGATGATCCTTTTAGAGTTAAAACACGCATCTATGACCCACCTTTTATGGCGGTAAAAAGAAATCAAGGTATGGTAAGCAAAATTATGATGATGGAAGGCTATAATCCACTTGTGATGAGGGTTGCGACTATTCCACTTCCATGGGAGGGTATTTTACGAATGATGAATGTAAAATATGATTTGAAAATTGATTCAATACGTGGCACAGTATCATTTTATGAAAATATCGACCGATGGAAAACCCCTCAACTAATTCGAAATGCAAATTATATTCCTGAAGACCAATCAAGCGAGTATATGAGGCAGCATAAGATTGATTATTCAAAAACAATTCTATTACAGGATGTTACGGGAATTAATATCAAGCAATATAATGATACAACAGAATTTTCTAAATCGGTCAAATGCCTTGATTATCAACCAAATCACTTGAAATATAATGTGCAATCCGAGAAAAATGCAATAATGATATTTGGTGAGATGTACTATCCGGATTGGAAAGCGTATATTGATGGTAAAAAAGTTAAGATTTATAAAGCTGATAATTCATTCCGAGCAATCGAGATCCCTGCTGGAAATCATACAGTTGAGATGAAATATCAATCAGATGCATTTAAATCCTGTGGAATCATTTCACTTATTTCTTTTGCATTAGGAATTGTTCTAATTGTTGTCTTTAGGAAAGAAGAATGAAAAATATAAGAAGACATTCTAATAGATATTTAGAAAATTAAAAAATTCATAATTTACTTATTCGTTATAATTAAAAAAATATTAGATAATATGAAAAAGATTATTGCTATAGGGATGTTTGTATTAATGAGCGCTTATTTACAAGCACAACCTAAGATTGAAATCTCAAATAATGCCACTTATGATTGGGGTAGAGTTAAAAGCTCTGAACAAGTTTTGCACACTACTATGATACTAAAAAATATTGGAAATGAACCTTTAAAAATCTACTCCGTATCACCTTCTTGTGGATGCACTACATCACCCTTGACCAAAACAGAAATTGCACCAGGAGATACTGCTCAATTGCCAATTACATTCAATATTTCTTCTTATACAGGGAAAGTGAATAAAACTATATCAGTACATTCAAATGACCCATTAAATAGAAATATCGACATTTCATTAAATGCATTTGTTGTCAGACCATTAACACTTTTTCCAAATTTCCTGAATTTCGCTAACCTTATAGTAGGAGAACAATCCATTGCCAAAATGGTGTTGAATAATACTTCTGACCAAAGCATTAAAATAAAATCAGTTGAAGTAACCCCCAAAGATTTGAAAGTCAATATTAAAGCAGGTGACGAAATTAAACCAGGTGAAAATTTTGCTCTTGAAGCTGATTATACTCCCAAAGCAGGGGAGGAAGGAACACGATTATTATGCAAAATTGTATTACGCACGACAAATCCAGATGTTCCTGAAATTACAATCTCGGGTTTCGGGAATATTGTTGAAAAATTAGAAAAAAATTAAATTTTCCTAATAAAACAGAATTAATGTGAAATTCCTATTAATGGAATTTCACATTAAAACATTTTTATTATTTTTTTAATGTAGAGCAAGTTTTTTTAAGTGATTTGGAATTTTTATAATTAATTCAGTACCCTGACTTTTATTGGATTTTATATCAAGTGTTCCTGAATGCAATTCCACAACTTCTTGAATAATTAGAGTTCCAATTCCAAATCCTGTTCCATCTTTTGATGTTGTAAAATAAGGGGTAAGCATTTTCTTTCGCACTTCTTCATCCATACCTTTGCCATTATCTTTGATGCTAAAACACGTAAATCTGCCTTCTTGATAAGCTGAAATTTCAATTTTTCCTTTTTGCCCTGGCAAGGCTTTAATTCCATTTTCAATAGCATTTCGCAAAGCACGCACAAGTTTGGGCTTATCGCAATATATTTGAAATTCATTTGCGGATATTGCAATTTCAACATTTGGAAATAAACTTTCGTCAAATTCTGAAGAAACTTCATTTAGCAAATCCAACGAATTTGTTTGGATTATCTCGAGATTTGATGAACGGCCGACTGTGACAATATCACGAACGCGTTTCTGAAGAATTAGTACCTGATTATATATTCTATTTACTAATGTCAATGATTCAGGATTTCCTTGACTTCTCAGTTGCTCGGTATTCAATTTAATTATTGCCAAATTTGTTTGCATATCGTGAGCAAGCTGAGCCCAATTGGAAAGACGCTTTCGCTCAATTTCTTCTGTAATATTAAATGCAATGATAATTGCCCCTTCAAATTTGCCTGTTATTGACCATTCGGGAGATATATTAAATACATATTCAAGGGTGCCTTCAGGTTTATGGAGTGAAATTCGCTGTGAGAAACTTTCTTTAATTTCTTCAAAATGTTTGTAAAATTCATAAATAGGTTTTGCAAATTCAACTGTGCAATATGTTTCAAATGGCTTGCCTAACAGTATGGATTGGTCAAGTGATAGTAGGTCTTTTGCATTTTGATTCGCAATTTCTAATTCTCCTTTATGATTAATAATGAATATTGCTCCAATACTAGGGAAATTGATAAATTCTTTAAAAAGCTTTCGTTCCTTTGAATATAACCTTATAAATATTACCGCTATTATGAATAACAAAATTGGGATAATATATGTCCAAAGTGTGCTTGCAAAACGATTGAGCCACCAAAATTGATTGCTTTTAATTTTGTAAATCTCAGAATAGTACTTCGAATGAATAATTAAATGATTATTTAATTGCAGTAATTCAAAATTTTCCCCAAATTTATTACCAAGTTCCACAAAATCAAAGGAATTTATCTTTCCATTTCCATCACTTATTAATATAGCATTGCGAAAGCATATAAACACATTTTTACTATCTGATTGCAATTTTTGCGGTTCAAAAATTTGACGAGGCAATTCAGTTTGTTTATATGTGAATTGATTATCAGGAATTGCAAAAATCGTCAAATTTAAAAAATACTTACCTTTATTATTGCTAATCCAATAGATTTTTATATTGTGATTATCTAATCCAAACGCGATATTTGGTAAATCAGTTTCAAAATATTTTGAGGTAAGCATTTTCTTACTGTTTAAGCTAAAAATATTAATCAACGTTGAATTGGAATTTTGATATGAACTTTTAATTATAATATAATTGCCAATCTGTTGCAATTCATTAATTAAACCAATATTTAAGTTTATGCTTGAAAGTGGATTGAGAAAATTATCAAGAATAACAAGAATTCCCCGGTCATTATGATTTTCAAGCAATGCAAGATTGAAGGGAGGATTTTGTTTTATAATTTCAAAATCAGATATTTGAGTTGCAATTTTTAAGATATTAATAAAATTATTAGTGATGTTTATTTTATAAAAATTTTCTAAATATAATATATAAAGTGTAGAATCATTTTCAAATCTAATTTTTAATGTATTTGGATTAATTGTTAAATCCTCGGGAAATTGGCTTGAGCAAATCATATTTAATGTGCTGTCATACAATTGCAAATATGATTTATCAAAATCATGAACTAGCATCATCAATTTACCTGGCATTACTACAGCATTGATTATCTGGTAATTGCCCAGTGGGATTCCAATCGAATTAGATTTCTCAATTCCGCGCCATAAAGTAATCACATCTTGAGAACTTTCCCAATTTGGTTTGATAAAATAAGAAATTTGATATGTCGAGTCATAAAGCAATTGCCCACCCTCAAAAGCTTGCAAAATTTCCAAACTCTGGGGATATTTATTATCAGCAAATACAACATTCGTAAATAATATTAAAAGGGATAAAAATATTATGTATTGCTTTATATCAAAAAGATCTTTCACTATCAAATAAAATAATTATTAATTTTTTTAACATTACAAATTTAAGCAAAATAACCAATTGTTAAATATTTCAAAAAAATAAATAATTACAAAATTGATTTCTATTAATTTGCTAATTTTATTTTTTTGATTATTGCATAAAAACAAATTCTATGAAAAAATTCGCACTTATTTGCAAATGTCTTGTTTTTATTGTATTAGCAAATTCAACATATTTATTTGCTTCAACAATTTCAGATGAGCAATTGAAGGAATTAGTTTCATCAAAAACACGCTTTGTTTATAGCCTTGACGGTTTATGGGATGTATCTATTGATGGTGGTTTCCTTGATAGAATTAATATTCCCTCATCATTTCCAAACGGTAATAAAATTGTCCTTCAACGAAATTTCTCCATTGATAGATCATTGCTTAATTCTTATGAATGGGAATTGGATTTTCTTGGCTTTAATTATGAAGCAGAAGTTTATGTTAATGAACAATTTGTTGGGAAATTCGTATCGAATTATTTGAGAAACTCGATTCAAATTCCAAAAAGTACTTTGCTTCCATCAAACAACACACTAAAAATTTCTATTACAAGATCCAACAAATTTTCATATTTTTCTAATGATATTTATGCCCCGCTTCAAACATTAGGTATGCAGCGAAGTATATTATTAATTGGCTACCCACAATTGAAAATCAATTCAATATCTTATAAAACTAAAATCAACCGTGATTTTTCCTCTGTGATTCTTCAGACAAAGATTGCCATCAGTTCCACCGATTTAGATAGATTAGCTAAAGTTTCTCAATCTGATTCAAATAGAACCACAGGATTAACAAAAGATTATGCATTACAAATCAATGTAATAGACAAATCCACAGGACTAACTATTGCACAATCTGATAGAATTCCTTTTAGAATTAGCTCCCAACGGACTATCACTCAAAATTATACTTTTAATTTGCAAAATGTTAGAGCTTGGTCAATGGATAATCCAAATCTTTATGAAATATCGGCTAATATTTTTGCAAATAATAATTTGCTTGATAATTATTCTGCAACTTGCGCCTTCCGTACTTTTAGCATTGAAAAAAATGGAAATTCATCAAAGTTCTCATTAAATAATCAAGATTTTCAATTCAAGGCTGTAAATTATATTGAAAATTTTGGACAAAATGGGTACTTTCTTTCTCTAAAAAAGATTGAAGAGGATTTTAAAAAATTAAAAATTCTTGGTGCTAATACGATTATTTTTCGTTATCATTTTCCAAATTCGTATATTCTTTCTTTATGCGATCGATACGGATTGCTTGCACTTATTGAATTACCTTTATATAATACTGAAGCAAATCTTCTGGGCAAAGAAGTATTGCAGACAAATTTATCTAATCAAATCAAGGGCTTTATCAATACTAATTCTTTTCATCCTTGTATTGTTGGAGTCTCAATTGGTGAAGGTTTGGATGATTCCTCTCCAGAATATTCTGCTTATTTAAACCACATTTTAAATGATATTAAAAAGGAAACTGATTGGCTTATTTATCGTATTGTTTATCCTACATCTCCAAATGTGAATTTCGATAATATTGATTTTCTATATTTCAAAGAATATGTATCAAGACAAAGTTTTGAAAAAATTAATGCAGATTATACAAATTTACGTAATAGAGTTGCACCAATCCCCTTGGTAATGAGCTTTGGTGTTCCTATTCAGAATGATAATCATAATGGTTATTCCGACCCTTTAAGCGTTGAATTCCAAAGCTATTATTTTGCTAACTTATATAAAATTTCTCTGGTAAATAACGGCTTTGGCTGTGCTATCCTTAATTTTGACGATTATCAAACACAAAAACCAGTTCTTACAACTCGTTATATTGAAGATCCAGTATCTTCAAGTGGGGTTGTAGATATTTTTGGCAAAATCAAATATTCGTTTAATGTATTGAAGTCTTTATTTAATGAAGAAAGAGATACCATTATTGATATTGGTAATTATTCAACCACTGAATATATTTTTATAGTAGTTAGTTTTCTACTTTTAATTTTGTTTTTATTTATTTTTTCTCGTTTCAAACGATTTCAGGAATATTTTACCCGAGCTGCTTTGCGTCCCTTCAATTTTTATTCCGATATACGCGATCAAAGAATTTTATCCCCATCTTATACTTACGTAATTGGCATTTTCAATTCCCTTAGTTTTGGGATATTTTTTGAATCAATAGCATATTTTTATCGCACAAATGAAGCTTTTAGCTTTTTGATGAACTTAATTATTCCTAGCATTTCATTGCAACAATATATATATGAAATTATATGGATGCCCGCTGTCGGAATGATTGTATTTTCTGTATTGTTTTTGATTTGTTTATATATAGTTTCATTACTAATTAGATTGTTTGCATATTTCAGGCGTGTTCATATTCATAATTTCGATGCTATAAGTATCGTAAATTGGGGAAGCCTTCCATTTTTATATTTGCTTCCCATCGATGTGCTTATGCACCGATTATTACAAATAGACACAATCTTCTTCACAATTTTTGGTATTATTGCAATTATCATCTTAATTTCTACGATATTTAGAATATTAAAAGCCACCTCGGTAGTTTTCGATATTTCCAGATCTCAATCTTATATCGCAGGTATATCGACAATTTTGCTAATACTGGTAATTATATTTGGAATTTATCAAACGCAGGTAAATTTGGTAAATTCATTGTCTTATTTTTTCTCAATATTAATGTGAAATGACCGAAAATAATACGAGAATAATCTTTTTTGGAAATCATAAAATTGGAATTCCCACTCTCCGAGAAGTTCATAAAAAATATCATATCATTGCTGTTGTGACAAATCCAGATAAAGAGCAGGGGAGAGGTCGGAAAATGCTTCCCACAGATATAAAACTTGCTGCTCTTGAATTAAATATCCCCGTTATTGAACCTATTGATTTAAATGATATTGCTTTTTATAAAAACTTGAAACAATTAGAACCTGATATTTTCTTAGTATTTGCTTTTAAGATATTGCCTTCTCAATTGCTTTCTATAGCAAAACTCGGGAGTTTCAATATCCATCCCAGCTTGCTTCCAAAATATCGTGGTGCCGCACCTATTAACTATACAATCATTAATGGAGATAAAGAAACGGGAATTACAACTTTTTTGCTAGAGGCAAAAGTTGATGCAGGGGGTATTTTATTACAAGAAAAATTTAGCTTGCCATCTGATATTACAGCAGGTGAACTCTCTGACATTGTTAGCCAAAAGGCACCCGAAATTGCCATAAATACAATTGAATTGCTCACTTCGGGGAATTATCAATTGATTCCTCAGGATATTTCTCAAGCAACAAAAGCTCCGAAAATCCACAAAGAGAATTGTGAAATTGATTTTAATAAGCCCGCTTATGAAGTAAAGAATTTTATTAATGGTGTTTCTCCTGAGCCTGGTGCTTGGAAAATGTGGGATGGGAGGGTCTTTAAATTTTTAAAAGCAAAATTGCATTCTGATAAATCAAGGGGGGTTCCAGGAGAATTTAAAATTCACGACAGACAATTCATTATTTCTTGCAATCCCGGAGAAATCGAAATATTGCAAATTCAACCTGAATCAAAAAGGTCAATGCCAATTGATGATTTTATTAATGGCTATCGTGGTCCAAAAAAAGGTAAAATAGAATAAAAAAGATTAGATAGGCTACATTCTTTCTGGAGCCGATATACCGAGAATTTGCAAACCATTTTTCAACACGGTCCTTACAGAATGTGCTAAATGAAGTCGGGCTTGCCTGAGGGGGTCATTTTCTTGCAAAATTCTGCAATCGTGATAAAATTGATGAAAAATTCCCGCAAGATCATATAAATAATCAGAAATCAAATGTGGTTCCAAAGTCTTGTATGCTTCATAAATAATTTCCGGAAAATCGGCAAGTTTTTTTATTAAATCAAGTTCGATTTGCTCTGATAAATCTTCACTTTTGAAATCTGGTAATAATTCAATATTTTCTTCTTTAGCTTTTTGAAAAATTGAGCAAATTCGTGCATAAGCGTATTGCAAATAATAAACGGGATTTTTTTCGCTTTGTTCCTTTGCAAGGTCCAAATCGAATTCAAGATGAGTATTGACACCTCTCATCAAAAAGAAATACCTAACAACATCGCTACCAACTTCATCTATCAATTCATCAAGTGTATAACTTTTGCCTGAACGCTTTGACATTTTCACTTGCTCACCATTTTCAACTATGGTAATGAATTGATAAATTACCACCCTTATTTTATTTGTATCATATCCAAGTGCTTTGAGAACTGCAATCAC
>DAOTPH010000043.1:0-10654 GCA_035451765.1 Bacteroidota bacterium
GATGCAAAATTAAGTTAGATCTAATGGTATTATAGCTATTTTCTTCCCGAGTATAAAAAATAAAATAAAAAATTTTCTTGTTAAATTTTTATAAACTTAAAAGTTAATTCAGCATTTTTAATAAAAAGGATGAGGAATGCAATAGAACATTCTTCATCCCCTTATAGTTAATTAATTATATTATAATTTTTTCAATTTTAGATACTTTGGTAATAATATAATTATCTCAAATGCTAAAACAACTCTATAAATTTCTAATGAGCCTCATTTTTATTAATTATAGACATAATTGATACAGCGCGTTTCATACGGTTTTCAAGTTGATTACGATATGCATCAAAATCTTCAATTGGGGTACGCGCGACACCTGTTTCCATTGCCGCTTTCGCAACAGCAGGAGCAACCCAGGTCAGAACACGTGGGTCAAATGGTTTTGGAATAATATACTCACGTCCATAATTCAATTCAACACCACCATAGGCAATTTTAACAGATTCGAGTACATTTTCTTTAGCCAAATTAGCAAGGGCATAAGATGCAGCTTTTTTCATTTCTTCATTGATCGCAGTAGCACGAGCATCCAAGGCGCCACGAAAGATAAATGGGAAACCGAGCACATTATTCACTTGATTTGGATAATCAGAGCGACCTGTTGCCATAATAACATCGGAACGAGCATCAAGGGCATCTTCATAAGTAATTTCAGGATCGGGGTTTGCCATAGCAAAAATAATTGGATTTGGAGCCATTGAACGAACCATATCTTTTGATACTAAATTTGGACCTGATAAACCGAAGAATACATCAGCGCCGACCAATGCTTCTGCAAGAGTGCGTGCAGAAGTTTCACGAGCAAACTCCTCTTTATAAGGATTCATACCCGTGGTTCTTCCCTTATATATTACACCTTTAGTGTCGCACATTATAACATTTTCTGGTTTGACGCCAAGTGAAATATGGAATTTTGCACAAGCGATACCAGATGCACCTGCTCCATTATATACAATTTTCATATCGCTCAATTTTTTACCCGTAAGTTCAGCGGCATTAAGTAACGCAGCCCCACTAATAATAGCAGTGCCATGCTGGTCATCGTGAAAAACAGGAATATCGAGGCGTTTTTTTAATTCATCTTCAATATAGAAACATTCCGGAGCCTTAATATCTTCAAGATTGATACCTCCAAATGTAGGAGAAATGGCTTCAATTATATGCACTATTTCTTCAGGATCTTTAGAATTTATCTCAATATCGAACACATCAACATCTGCAAATCTTTTAAATAGAACGCCTTTTCCTTCCATAACGGGTTTGCCCGCAATTGTTCCAATATCGCCTAAGCCAAGCACCGCTGTTCCATTTGAAATAACAGCAACTAAATTGCCTTTAGCAGTATACTCGAACGCTTGCAGTGGATCTTTTTCAATTACCCGACAAGGTACAGCAACACCGGGAGTATAAGCAAGGGATAAATCCCATTGTGTTTCGCAAGGTTTTGTTGTAATTACTTCGATTTTCCCTTTTCTGCCCATACTGTGATAATTAAGAGCATCTTCATCTGTAATTTTCATATTTTACCTTTATTAAAAAATATTAATTCTAATTTTACGAAAATTTAAAAAACTTAAATTACAAAATTTTAGGAAAATTAAATTAAAAAACAGCATAAAAAATTAAATACATAATAAAAAATACTTATAATAAAAGAAATTTAATAAATTTTCATAAAAATTTTGTAATTTTATAATTTTTATAAAATGTAAATAAATGTTTTAGGGGATAATATGCCTGATAAAAAATCTAATAAAGAAGACAAAAAGTATGTATATTATTTCGGCGGTGGCAAAGCAGAAGGCAACGCTGAAATGAAAGCTTTGCTTGGGGGCAAGGGTGCAAATTTAGCTGAAATGGTAAATTTAAAGCTACCTGTACCTCCTGGTTTCACAATTACAACAGAGGTTTGTACTTATTTTTATGAGCACAATAAAACATATCCTCCCGAATTAAAAGCCCAGGTTGATAATGCACTAAAAAGATTAGAAGATGAAATCGGAATGAAATTTGGCGATCCTAAGAACCCATTGCTTGTATCTGTCCGTAGCGGAGCAAGAGCATCAATGCCTGGTATGATGGATACAGTTTTGAATTTGGGACTTAACGATACTACAGTTCAAGGTTTAATTGCAAAAACAAATAATCCACGTTTTGCGTGGGATGCATATAGAAGATTTGTTGCAATGTATGGTGATGTGGTGCTTGGGCTTAAGCCACAATCAAAAGATGATATAGACCCATTTGAAGAAATTCTTGATGCAAAAAAGAAAGCGCGTGGTGCAAAAAATGATATTGAATTAACAGCAAATGACTTAAAAGAGCTAGTATATGAATTTAAATCCGCAATTAAAAAAAGATTAAATGTAGAATTCCCTGAAGATCCTAAAGATCAACTTTGGGGTGCAATTGGCGCAGTATTTGGCTCGTGGATGAATGACAGAGCTAAAGTCTATCGAAAATTAAATAATATTCCTGAATCATGGGGCACAGCTGTAAATGTGCAAGCAATGGTGTTTGGGAATATGGGAGAAGATTCCGGCACAGGTGTAGCTTTTACGCGTAATCCTGCTACTGGGGAAAATGTGTTCTATGGTGAATATTTAATGAATGCACAGGGTGAAGATGTTGTTGCGGGTATCCGTACACCTCTACCAATTGAAACACTCAGGGAACAAAATGAAAAAATTTACAATCAATTAGTAAATATCCGAAATATTCTAGAGAAGCATTATCGTGATATGATGGATATTGAATTTACAATTCAAGAAGGACGTCTTTATATGTTGCAATGCCGTGTTGGGAAACGTACTGCATTTGCAGCAATAAAAATTGCATTTGATTTTGTAAAAGAGAGATTAATCACACAAAAAGAAGCTTTATTACGGATTGAACCTGACCAATTAAATCAATTATTGAGGCCAGTGTTCGATGCAGCAGAAAAAGAGAAATTTATCAAACAAAAGAAATTAATAGCTAAGGGACTAAATGCAGGACCTGGTGCAGCATCAGGACGGGTTGTATTTAATGCAGAGGATGCACTTGCTTGGAAAAAGAGAGGAGAAAAAGTTATTCTTGTAAGAATTGAAACATCTCCTGAAGACATTGCTGGAATGAATGCATCAGAAGGCATCTTAACCGCACGTGGCGGAATGACATCCCACGCTGCACTTGTTGCTCGTCAAATGGGGAAAACCTGTATAGTTGGTTGCGGTTCATTGAATATTGATTATAAAGCACGACAATTCAAAACCGAAAATAATTCAATTGTAGTTAAAGAAGGCGATTGGATTTCAATTGATGGCTCGACAGGTGAAGTATTTTTGGGGAATATACCAACAAAGCCAAGCGAGGTGATTGCTGTTTTGATTAATAAAACGATAAAACCAGAGGATGCACCTGTTTTTCAAATGTTCAATGAAATAATGATATGGGCAGATAAATATCGCAAGCTAAAAATCCGTACAAATGCTGACCAACCCGACCAAAGTGCAAATGCAATTCAATTTGGAGCTGAAGGAATTGGACTTACTCGTACTGAACATATGTTTTTTGGTGAAGGCAAAATTGGGCCAATGCGTGAGATGATCCTTGCTGATGATTCTGAATCGCGACGCAAAGCTTTGGCAAAGATACTTCCGTTGCAGAGAGCAGATTTTGAAGGCATTTTTAAAGTAATGGATGGCAGACCTGTGACAATCAGGACAATTGATCCACCACTTCATGAATTTGTTCCGCACGATGATGCAGGACAAATGGAAATGGCAAAAGAATTGGGGATTTCTGTTGAAAAAGTCCATGAACGTGTTGAAATGCTACACGAATTCAATCCAATGCTTGGATTTAGAGGTTGCCGATTGGGAATAATTTATCCTGAAATCACAGAAATGCAATCTCGTGCGATATTTGAAGCGGCAGTAAATGTTATCAAATCAGGTCAAAAAGTATTTCCTGAAATTATGGTTCCACTTGTCGGAAATGTCAAGGAATTAGAAGATCAAGAGAAAATTATAAGAAGAGTTGCTAATGAAGTAATGACAGAAAACAATATTCAATTTGAATATATGGTAGGAACAATGATTGAAGTACCACGAGGTGCTATAACTGCTGGAAAAATTGCTGAAGTTGCAGAATTTTTCTCATTTGGAACAAATGATTTGACACAGACAACTTTGGGAGTGAGCCGAGATGATTCAGGTAGATTTTTGCCTGAATATGTTGCTCGAGAAATTTATCGCGTTGATCCTTTTGTATCACTTGACCAAGAGGGCGTTGGCTTTTTAATGAAACATGCTGTCAAGGAAGGTAGGAATACACGAAAGAAATTAGAAATTGGTATATGCGGTGAACACGGTGGTGACCCTGATACAATTGAATTTTGTCATAATATTGGCTTGGATTATGTCTCTTGCTCGCCTTTTAGAGTACCAATAGCAAGGCTTTCTGCTGCTCGTGCGGCAATTAAAGAAAGCATTGAGAAAAAAGCAGAAAAATCCGATAAAAAAAGAAAAAACAATAAGAAAAAAAGCAAAAAATAATATAATTTGAAGTGAAAAATAAAAGGGCTAATTGAATTAGAAAATCTATTAGCCCTTTTTTATTAATTATTGTTGGATTTTAATTATTTACAATAGTATTGATTTTTGTACTATCTGAGAAAGTCATACTGACAGGGAACCAAAGTATTTGTAAATCTTTTCCAGCACGTACTTTTTCATCGCGTTCATTGTTTGAGTCATGGAAAAATGGATAAGCAAAGCGACGTGTCTCTCCTGGCTTTATCACAGGCACTTGCGTCATTACCTTTGAGAGTTGAATCGGATAAGCTTTTATTAATTGATTTTGCATATCGAAAAATCTAAATTGTCCTTCGAGATCTTGTATATCCTTATTTGAAGTATTAGTAATTTCAAATACAATGATATCCAATTTTAATGTGTCTTTGTCTTGGGGTTGCAGACCTAAATATTTAATCTTGTGGTCAGAAAGTATTTGAACTTTTGCAAGTGTTGCGACTAGCTGCTTTGCAGAATTTTGCCATAGATTTTGTTCTTCCTTTGTGATTAACTCACCTACTGTTTTGCCAATAATTGAATCAGGTGTTAATCCATATCTGTTAATAGCGGAATTAAATAAATCAATTTGGTCGCGAGTCAACTTTTTCTCATTATAGATATTTTGAGCGATTTGATAAAGATTCTCTTTTGTTAGCTTTTCTTGAAGAACAGGACTATTCCCTTCCTTAGAACACGAAGATATTGACAAAAAAGAAGCTGTTATCAATAATATTAAAATAGATTTTTTAAACATAAAGTAAATTATTAATTATTTATTAAATTGCAAAATTAACATATTTGAGAATTTTCAATTAAAAAATCTTTAATTGCACCATATCTAAGTCCTTTTGAGCTAATATAAAAATCTGATTTACCAAATTTTTCCTGTATCAAAAGAAATATCAGGGCACCTGCAAACAAAATTTCTGCTCTTTTTGAATGAATATTAAATTGAGTAGCAATTTCCTCGGCTGACATTTTTGAAAGTTGCTCGGTTTGAGCTAAATTTTTTTCATATTTGAATATATAATTATCAATAAGCTGAGGCACAAATTCTTTCATTCCCAATGCAATCATTGCGAGAGTAGTAATAGTACCGCCAATTCCAATAAAATTGCTCTGTGGGAATTCATTTATATTTTTATTAATTATCACATTAATATTTTCTTTGGCATTTAAAATTTCCTTTTCGGATGGGATATTATTTTGGAAAAATTGATTTTTTAAAATAAGTGAACCAATGGGAAGGCTAATATTATAAAAAATTTCATCTTCCTTACCTGTAATAATTTCCGTACTGCCACCACCTATATCAACGACTGTCCAAAGCCGATTGTCGGGAATTGCACCGAGAAAACTTAAATAAGCTTCACGCTCAGGTGAAATTATATTAATTTTTGCACCAATCCTTTGAGATAATTTATTGATAATTTCATAAGAATTTTTTGCTCGGCGAAATATTTCAGTAGCATTTGCTATTACAATATCGACATTATAATTATCAATAATTTTGCGGAATTTTTTTAGTGCTTCTTCGCCTCGCTTTAATGATTTTTCAGTTATAATGTCATTAGTTGTTAAATCAGTGCCAAGTTGCGGAATTGCAATTTCATCACAAATTGGTATTATATTTGAATTTTCGATTTGTGCAATTAACATCAAAAATGAATTTGTACCAATATCCAGGGAAGCAATTCTCATAGTGCTTTTACCACACAATAAATATCTATTTACATTTGAATGCTAAGGAAACCCATTCGGATTCCTGAAGCATATCAATGAGTTCAAAATTCATTTCATTTGCAGATTGAATGACTTCATCTTTATCATAGACTAAAATACCTGACACAAGTAAAGTACCATTTTTGCCAACTAATGAATTATAAAATTTTTGAAAAGAATTTTTGACTAAATTAGCATAAAGATTTGCAACAATTCCATTAGATTTGGGCAAAGTTATATTTTCGATATCCGCTTCAAATAAATCAATATAATCAGAAACGCCGTTCATTTCGAAATTTTCTGTTGCATTTTCAATTGCCCATTCATTATTATCAATAGCAAAAGCGCGCGATGCACCCAGTTTTATAGCTAATATTGCTAGTACGCCCGTACCTGTACCAATATCTAGCCAAAATTGGCCTGGTTTGACATACTTTTCCATCAATTTAGCAATTAATCGTGTAGTTTCGTGCTGCCCTGTGCCAAAGGACATTTTAGGATTAATAATTATAGGTATTTCTGCATTCACTTCATATTTTTTCCATTCAGGCAATATTGCAATTCTATCAGAAATATTGATAATTGGGATGTTCTTCTCAAATTCTTCGTTCCAATTTTGAGCATTAACAAATTCCTCGAAGATAATTTTGGCATTTTTATCAATATTTTGCAAAGATTGGAGTAATTCCTTACGCATCTCGCAAGTCCATTCGTTATCGAGAAATGTAGCAATCAATTTATCAGTTTCTTCTTGGATACCGAGGATTGGATAATCCGTCAATACGGCAATCGCAAGATCAAATTTTTCTTCAGGAATACTAATTGAGATATTTTTAAAATTCTTCATTAAAACTGATTTTAAAACGTTTTTTAAAATATATAAATACAAAATTACTAAACTCATTTATAAATATGGATGAAACTTTAAGTGAAAAATTATCAAAAATAAAGCTTTTCGCAATGGATGTTGATGGGACGCTAACTGATAGCGCAATGTTCTACTCTGAACAAGGTGAGGTTTTAAAACGCTTTTCAACTCGAGATGGGATGGGAATTACATTATTACATAAATTTGGAATCAAAACTGCCATTCTTACAAGCGAAAATACTGAAATTGTGAGTCAACGAGCAAAAAAATTAAATATCGAAGATGTTATTTTAGGTACAAAATCGAAAGATGAAGATATTAAAAGGCTTGGTGACAAATATCATTTAAAATTAGATGAACTAGCATATATTGGGGATGATATAAATGACATTCCTGTATTAAAAATCGTTGGCTTCAGTGCGTGTCCACAAGATGCATCTGAATTTGTTAAAAATATTGTTGATTATATATGCAACCATAATGGAGGCAATGGTGCCGTTAGAGAAATTGCTGAGATGATACTCATTGCAAAAAAAATTAATATTATTTTATAATTTTTTTATTAATTTGTCGTTAATTAAAATATATTTTTTAATTAAAATTTTTGGAGGGAATATGGCAGAACAAGAACGTCAAAATGAATTTCTAAAAGGTATTTTAATTGGCTCGCTTGCGGGCAGCGCAATAGGTGCAATATTAGGATTATTATTAGCACCAAAATCAGGTGAAGAAACCCGCAAATTGATTGTAGACACTACATCAGATCTCTACAAGAAAACAACTGATTATATCGCGGGTTCAACTGAAAAAGTAAAAACTGAGACCACAAAAGTCTATAACGAAGCAAAGGAAAAAGCATCTGAAATAGTAACGTCAGCAAAATCACAAGCTGAAGAGCTTATTAATCGTGCTGAAAGTGTTTTGCAAGATGCAAAAGAGAAAGCGGCACAAGTGCAAACAGGCGTAAAAAGCGGTGTTGAGGCTTTTAAATCAGAAATTAAAGATACTCCTGAAGAAAATTAAGGAGCATAATTTATGTTAAATATTCTTTATATTGCTCTGATTGTAGCAGTTGTATTTTTTTGCATATTTATGATATATATGCTCACTTTAATTAGAAAAACGACTAATCTTATTGAAGAAACAAGAGAAAATCTTAATGCACAATCGAAAGAATTGAAAGAAACATTTGACAAAATTGAAGAAGCTGTGGATAAAATTGATACTTTTGTCCATACAGTAAATTCCAGTATCGATGATATAAAAAATTTGCAAACTACAATCGGCAATATTGTTGCAAAAGCTGATAAAACCGCAACTAATGTGCTATCAAGCGTTAATAATTTTTCTGATTTGCTTAACACATCGTATCATAAAATAGAAAAGCCAGTTTCCGATGCAGTAAATATTATTAGTAATGTGGGCGGTTATATTCAGAGAATAAAAGCATTTCTTCCAACAAATAAAAAAGAAAAAAGAAATGCTGAAAAAAATAAAGAAAATTAAGGATTTATTTCTTAATTTTGTAAAAAATTCGGATGGGTTCTTGGCTCAGTTGGTTTAGAGCGCTTCCCTGACACGGAAGAGGTCACGTGTTCGAATCACGTAGGACCCACAAAATTTATTAACTCCTAAAATACAATACCAACACCTAACGTAAAATAGCTTTTTGATTGCTCATTGTCTGTTTTCCCAATCAAATTAGCATAATTATATTTTCCTTCAAGGTTTAGCCCAATTACTTTTAAATCGAAATCAATACCTAATCCAATGCCTGCACCAAATCTACTATAGGATGGCGATTTTGATACTGCGACATCAACACCCATAACTTTTTGATTCACAGTTGAATAAATATAACTATATGTCAAATTTCCTGCTATATAGGGGCTTATGATTGAGTGAAAGGGATATAATTGTAACCCCGCTGATATTGGGACAATCTTAGTAGATGAAGATAGTGTAGTTAATACTTTTGATGGGTCATTTGGATCTACAACTAATATCTCAGATTCAGGGAAGCTATTATAGGCTACCGACGCGAAAAAAGTAAAGTTTTTATTTAACCTAAATCCATATTTTACCCCAATATAATATCCATTATCAAGACCTTGAGAAATTAAATTAGCTAACGCAGTATCATTTACTCTGACTGTTTTAGAATTATAAACATCATTAATTTTATTGCTGGGAGTGGAAAGGCCACCAAAAAATCCAAACGAGCCAGATTCGGCAAAGCTTTGCTGGAAAGCAACTGCTGTAAGTATTAGAGATGCAATAATTAATTTTTTCATAATTATACTCCATATCGATTTATTAATGTTCTAAAAAGGTTGTAATTTTCAAACAAGTTGTTTATCCAAAAAACTTGCTTTTAAATACGTTTTTTCTTGTTATTTGTTTTAAATAAAATATTAAAGTATTTTTTAAAAATTATATTTTTTATTTGTTTTTTATAAAGTTTTATTAATTTGCATTTCATAAATAAACAAAAGGATTTAGTTATGTCAAAATTTCGTTTCTTGATACCAGTTTTATTCGCAATTATGTTTTTCAGTTCAGCATATTCACAAACCAATATGAAGATGCCTATAAATATAGGTATTACAGGAGGATTGGGATTGAATATGCATAACCCAGACTGGACTGATATTGCTCCAATAACACAGCTTCCACTAAAATTTAATCAAACTTCAACAGCACCAGGTTATTACGGTGGAATTATAGCCAATTTCCCTATAAATGATATTTTCACAATATCTGCAAGAATAGGTTATAATAATTTAAATGGCACAATTAAAGCGTCTGCTACAAATGGAATAATTGTTGAAAGCAATACAATCGATATGAGATTAGAATATTTTGAAGTATCTCCAATTTTAGAGCTTCATAATCTCTTGCCTGTAAAGAATATTTATTTCCTTGTAGGATTAGAATTTAGCACCCCTTTCACAGCAGAATGGGACTCTAAATATACAGAAACTTTGACTCCTTCAACATACCCCAAGTACAACGTTCCTCTAGAAGATAAAGCAGTCCGAGCTGCTCTGGCAGTTGGGGCAGGTTATGTAATCCCTTTAAGCAGAAATGTATTCTTAACACCTGAGGCGTCATTCCGCTTTGCATTTACAAATATATCATCTAATGCTTATTATGATAGTTGGACAGTCAATCAATTTCGTTTGGGTGTATCTTTGACTTTTGGCTTAGCTAGATATGAAGAAGAATATAAAGAAAAACCCACAACAGAAAGAACTCTAACAGTAAAGGAGCCTTCTCTGCGTTATTATGATAAAAATATGGATTTGCATCCATTAGCACAAGTAAAAGTCGAAGAAGTTCAATATTCAGAGTTGCATCCACTTATTCCTTATGTGTTTTTCCCAGAAGGCAAATCCACACCAACACCGTCTTTGCAAGTGCTTGCAGCTGAAAGCGAGGCGGGAGAGTTCAATAT
>DAOTPH010000044.1:0-10649 GCA_035451765.1 Bacteroidota bacterium
TGCAGATATTGAAAAATATGCGAAAGGGACAGGCACACTCTCGGGATGCCCATATATCAATAAAACAAGTTTAATGGAAAAAGGATTTACTGAGGATAAAATTCAAGCCATCGAAAAGCAACTGCCAAACGTATTTGATATTAAATTTGCATTTACAAAATGGGCATTAGGAGAAGATTTTCTGAAATCTCTGGGGATAAGCGAGCAAGCAATGAACTCTCCGTCATTCAATTTGCTAAAGGAATTAGGATTTACTGATAAGCAAATTGATGCGGCAAATGATTATGTTTGCGGTACAATGATGCTTGAAAATGCGCCACATTTAAAAGAGGAGCATTTGCCAATATTCGATACAGCAACAAAATGCGGCAAAAATGGGACGCGTTTTATACCATATATGGCACACGTTCGTATTATGGCTGCTGCGCAACCATTTATCAGCGGTGCAATATCGAAGACAGTGAATATGCCCGAAGAAGCAACTGTGGAAGAGATTGGTTCTGTTTATATGACATCGTGGAAATCGATGATTAAAGCAATTGCTATATATAGGGACCATTCAAAGCTTTCTCAACCGTTGAGTGCAAAGTTGGATGATGAATTAAGTGAAGAAGTCACACTTTCTGATGATAAATTTAATGATGTGAATCAGCCTACTGAAATAATTGTAAAGAATCCAGAATTTAGAAAGCCTGTCAGGCAGAAGCTTCCACCATTACGCCATGGCAATATTCGGGAAGCCACAATTAATTTCCATAAGATATACTTACGAACGGGGGAATATGAAGATGGGACGTTAGGGGAAATCTTCATTGATATGTACAAAGAGGGTGCAGCATTTAGAGGACTTTTGAATAGCTTCGCAATACTGACTTCAAAAGCATTACAATATGGAATACCATTGAGCGAGTTGGTAGATACATTTACATTTACTCGCTTCGAACCATCGGGAGTTGTAGAGGGTCACGAGAGAATAAAAACAGCAACATCAGTTCTTGACTTTATTTTCCGTTCGCTTGCGATTGATTATCTCCATAGAGATGATCTGGCACAAGTGCCTGCTCATATTGACGAGGATGATATTCAAAAATCTCCACAAAGCAAGGTCTCGCAAAATGACGATTCAGGACAAATGGAGGACATAAATTCGCCTAATGAGAATATTACTCCAGAACCTCAATCGAATAATATGAATGAAAACAAAGTAGATACGGCAGAGACTAACTTTGTAAAAAAATATGCAAATTCACAAGTAAAATACGAGCTCAAAATGGAAATGAGCCAAGTTCCAAATAATGAAGCATCACCATTGCATAATCATTCACAAAATGGGAATTTGCATAAAACTGAAAATGAACAAAAAACATCAACAGAAAGATCATTAGACTTATCTGCTGATGAAGCGGTATCGCTTGGATACACAGGCGAACAATGCGACAATTGTGGAAGTATGAAAGTGCGGCGCAATGGCACTTGCAGCGTTTGCGAGGATTGTGGCCATACAACGGGATGCTCTTAATATTGAAATAAGTATTTTTGCATAATTTCGATAAAAGTAAATATTAAATTGGGCAACTTAATAAATCAAGCAGCAATTAAGATAATCAATGCAAAATATACTGTAGCATTTTGTGGGGCAGGTATATCTGTGGCAAGCGGTATTCCTCCCTTTCGTGGTGAGGGAGGGATTTGGACTAAATATGACCCTCAATATTTCGAATATGAATACTTTTTAGCTTATCCTGACGAATCGTGGATGCTCACAAAATATGTATTTTATAGCAAAATGATTGATGCTAAGCCAAACGATGCACATTATGCTTTAGCAGAACTTGAAAAAATTGGAAAATTGCAATCTATTATCACACAAAATATTGACAATCTCCACCATAAAGCGGGAAGCAAGAATGTGATTGATTTTCATGGGAATTTAGAGTATCTGGTGTGCATTGGTTGTGGTAAGAAATATAATGCTATGGAGTATTATGAATCCGAGAAAGCTCCACGTTGCCCCGATTGCGGAAATTATCTAAAACCTGATTTTATCTTCTTTGGAGAGCAAATACCTGACAAAATTTATCTACAATCCATTCGAGAGGCTCAATTTTCAGATTTATTATTGGTAATTGGCACAAGCGGAGAGGTAATGCCCGCCAATTTGATACCATACACAGCCAAAAAAAGCAATGCATATATTATTGAAATCAATACTAATCCATCAAATTTCACAGATAACATCACTGATTTATTTTTACAGGGGGAAGCCGACACAATTTTAAAAGAAATACAACATTTAGTCGTTAATAAAAACTCTAATTAATAATTTAAATATTATAATATTATTTTCTATTTGTAATTTTGAATTATAAACAAAGTAAATAAAATAAAAAATAATATTAATTTAGAAAAAAATAAAATAATAAATTAAGGTAAGAAAAATGGAAGATAATTATAATGAAAATAAGAAATATTCAATGAAAGAGGATGACGATTTGTTCGATGAAAGCATCCCTAATGAATACGATGAAGATTATGAAGAAGAAGATGAGGATTATGATTACGAAGATCTCGATGGGGGCGAGCCATTAGACGAAGATGATTTTGATGAAATCGAATATGACGACGAAGATTTTGAAGATATAGATGAAGATTTTTAGCATCCGTGCATTTTGCATAATACTAATTTTATTTTTCTCATTCGAAAATGCAAAATCTTCCGAACCTGTAATATTAAAAAATGCGGATAGCTTACTTGGTACAGCTGAAGATAATCTTCAATATCGAACATTTATTGGCAATGTTGTTTTTGAGCAGGGAGATGTAATTCTTTTTTGTGATACAGCGCGTCAATATATGAATATCAACAAAATTGAATTAATGAGCAATATTCGGATAATTCAAAATCAAACCACAATTTTTGCAAACCGAATCGACTATTTTGGTGATAAAAAGACAGCAATTTCAAACACAAAGTTCACTATAATTGATAAATCAAATAAGCTTACTGCATCCAAAGGAGAATATAATACCGAAACAGAAACAGGACATTTTTATGGCGATGTATCAATCGAAAATGACACAATTCAAATATTTTCGCAGGAATTAATATATAATTCAAAAACAGCTGTATCGATTGCATATAATGATGTAAGAGTATTTGGCAGGCAAACCCAATATGCAATAACATCTGATACATTAATTTATCAGCAAAATGATAGGTTTCTCAATGCAAATGGGAAGCCTATTTTTTATTATGTAGATACATTAAAAAAGCATTGGGATGTGCTTGCAAATCAATATTTTTACACTTTTGATACACTAACAGTAAGTTCCCATCATTTGATTGGGAGTCAATCACTAAATAGTGAAGAATATTATCAATTTACTGACAGCGTTGAAATCAATAAAGGCAATATTGCTGCTCGCTGTATGGAGGCAAGCTATTTCAAAAATCAAGCAAACATGGAATTAAAAGGCGCTCCTGTTGTGTGGTACGATAGCTTGCAACTATTTGCTGACACTATTATTGTATATTTTCCAAACAATAAAATCGAGAAAATTCAACTTTATCACAATTCACTGGCACTTTTAAAGAACGACACAACTGACCAAAGAAAAATTGACCAGATATCAGGTGAATATATTGATATATATTTCGAAAATGATAGCCTGAAATCGCTTGTGAGCAAAATGCAGGCAAATAGCCTATATTTTACAAAAGATGAGCAGGGCGAAAACGGATTGCAAAGCAGCGGCGCTGACACAATTCATATCTATATGGCTGAAAACACTGTGTCCGATATAACTTGGAAGTCAGCAGCCTATATTGAATTTTATCCTGAATCAATGTTTGGTGCTGATTTAACAAAATATTATTTGCCAAAATTCAGAATACGTTTCGATCGCCCTCAGAAAAAAAATTACCCCACTATACCTTCTTATTATCTTGAAACAGCAAAATATCAACAGAAATAATATATAATTGCTATTATTATTTAAATATTTTGTAATTTTATATTTCCGATAAATATTAATATAGTAAAAATTGTGACATTTCATAAATTAAATATATTATTCATTTTTGCATTATTCTTTTCGATAATTATTGGAAATATTAATTTGAATGCAAAGGATTCTACAAGCACAACAAGACTATCATCTTATGAAGGGATTCATTTTCTTGTTGGTTTTCTACAAAATGAGTATTATGTTATTTATGAACAATTAGGTGTAGATCTTAGAATCTTTATTGCATCAAAGGAAAAAACAAAAGTAGACATAATTTTCCCTGATAAGTCAACGACATCATTCATCCTTCCTGCTGATACGGTAATTTCTTT
This sequence comes from Bacteroidota bacterium, assembly GCA_035451765.1. GTDB lineage: Bacteria > Bacteroidota > Ignavibacteria > Kapaibacteriales > UBA2268 > UBA2268. Next base: position 4,341 of record DAOTPH010000044.1, read on the forward strand.
AACAATATCAAATAATTATTACAATACAAAATCTGAAAAAGTTGTTAAGAATGCTATTGAAATTAATAGTGATAAACCAATTGTTGTTTATACATTTAATAGCCAAGAGCGGACAAGTGATAGCTACACAGCAATACCTATATCAAATTGGGGGACAGAATATGTTATAATGTCAATGCCAAATGACCAATATACTTTGAACAAGCCACCTCTTGATATTGTTGATTCGCTAGTGAATTATACACCTCGAAATTCAGAATTTCTTTTAATTTCTGCTTATGATAGCACAATAATTACATTCAAGCCTAAAGTGCTAACAGAAGGTGGCAAGCAAATCTATAATTATTATTCTATAAAGCTAAATAAGGGGGAAACTTATCTTGTTAAGTCATATCCAACACCTATGGGGACAGGAGATTTAACGGGGACATTGGTCACAGGCAATAAACCATTTGGTGTGCTATCGGGTCATTTGCGTACCTCTATATTGCAAGGTTTGCCCGAAGGCAAAGATAGTAAAGATCACGTTGTAGAAATGCTAATGCCTGTTTCATCTTGGGGTACAACTTATATCTCCGTTCCATTTGGGACCTCACCTCATGGAGATTATTTTAGGGTCACTTGTATTAAACCTAAAACAAATTTATATGTCTATAAATCAGAATATCCTGATGGATATTCATTTACTGATTCATTATCTACGATTAACATACAGAGTGTTAATACACCTGTTATATGGCAAGCTGATAATCCAATCCAAATTGCACAATTTATGCAAAGGACAGGCAATAATGACGAATCAAATTATTATGACCCATCAATGGTAATGTTGCCACCACGAGAACAATTTGTGCAAACAGTCCTTTTCACTGTCCCTGGGGGAACAACAAATCCAAGACAATACTTAGTACATTTTGTGACAATTATTGCTGAACAATCCGCAATTCCCACTTTATTTTTAGATGATAAAAAAATAGATACAATTACAAATATATCAAAACAACAGATACTTAATACAAATCTTTATTGGTGCTTAATTTCCGATACATTATTTGACCCGAAAAAAGCTCATAAAATATCTTCAACAACTGGAAAATTCTCAGGTATAATATTCGGCAAAGGTGAATTCGATTCTTATGCAATGGCTCTCGGATCCTCACTTGTTGATGCAGAAATTACTGATGAGATTCCTCCTGTAATAGTTGTAGATACAAATTGCTTCACGCTGACAGGCAAAATTTACGATTTTGGCAATTTGAATAAAAGCGGAATTGATTTCGCCAGTGTTAATGAATCTGAAACCAAGAATTTCAATTGGAAATTTGACCCTATTGCTCCAAATGATACTATAATAACATTCACTGCAAATGTTATTAATATTTATACAGCTGGCAAATTAGTTATTGATTATTGGGATAAATTTGGCAATAAAGGAACTTATATATACAATTTCAATCCTATCAAATTGCAATTGCCCACCGTGCTTGATTTCAATTCTGTCAATTGGACTGATTCAGTCTGCATCGACTTTGTAATAAAAAATTTAGGTGAAGATTCTCTAATCTTACAATCTATTGATTCTCCAAAAGATCCAAGAGTTTCATTATATTTTGAAAGTAATCTTCCAAAAATACTAAGGAAAAATGAATCCATACTCGGGAAAATTTGTTTTGACCCAGAGCATTCAACACAAAATTTAATTGATTCTTTACAATTGCATTTCAACTGTGGAATTATTAAATCAATACCTATCCGTGGCAATATTATTGCACCTGATTTAGAAGTATTCGGATGGGATTTTGGCAATGTATATTTACTTGATTCTGCATCAGGCACAATATCTATAAAAAACAAAGGAAATGTGCCATTGGTACTGGATTCTTTGCATTATTTCACTCTTGATAAACAATTTGAAATTGAAGATACGGGGATTTTTATATATAATTTGCTTCCTGATAACACATTGACTCTAAATGTAAAATTCAAACCAACTTTAAGGGGACCTGCAAGCGAAACTTTGCAATTTTCCAATCATTTGAATTTACCCAATCAATTAGAAATAAAAGGTGTTGGCATTGCTCCCGAATTTTTATCTCAAATTATTGATTTTGGCAAGCGAAGAATTGGCATTAATTATGATAGTATTATTTCAATTAAAAATACGGGGAATATTGCGTCGGTGCTGAAATTTAAAGATTTTGTTTTGAAAAATACTGATGATTTTAACACAAGTTCTATTGCTGCAATTAATTCAACTATAGATGCAAATAGCGACTACCCGCTGAATTTACAATTTAGTCCAATTGATACAAGCAATTATCATATTATTGCAAATCTGGAATGCGATTGGCATCACCACCCCGCAATTCAAATTGATATTTCAGGCAAAGGAACTATACCAGTAATTAATACTCAAAATGTTAATTTCGATACAATTTCTTATACATCTCAGAAAAGCTTAGCACCTGTAATTATCACAAATACGGGCAATGAAGATTTAACAATAGATTCGATTTTTGTTCTTTCGGGCAATTCAGAATCTTTTACAATAGATTATTCAATTTTAAAGAATTTCAAAATTGCAATTGATGGTAATTATTCACTGCCCATTACATTTATTCCTCAAAAACTTGGGGAGAATATACTTTTGCTTGGCATTGCAAATGACGCACTTCCTGCGTACCAACGACGAATTGACACAGTTATAGTGCGTGGTTATGCTGTTGCACCAAGTAATTTAAATGTCGATATGCAAATTCTTTCTGATATGGATTTTACATCTTGCTTGTATGATACAATAAAGGTGCAATTTATTAATAAAGAACCATTTGAAGTATCACTCACAAAAATTGATTACACACAAACGCCAAATGATTGGCAGCTTGAATTTTTGGACAACACATTAGATAATTTGCCCATAATCATTCCTGCAAAAGAGAAATATGAATTGCCAATACGGGTTCTCTTTAAGGCAAATCAGGGCGGAAATTTATCTTTCACAGGCTATTTCAATGATTCAACAATACGTACAACCCAATTGACTATTAAACCAAAGACTAATATTCTCGACATAATTAATTTGGAAGATATAAGTGTGCCGCCTGATTCCAATATAAAGATTACCTTTTCAGGTAACATTTTAAGTTCGACTGATATTCCAACATCACTCAATTTCAAATTGGATTATGACACTTATGTCATTTATTTGCTCGATAATGAAGCAAGCATAAAAATTACTGATGAAAATAATAATTCTAATTTTTACAAATTACAACTTACAAAGACAGCAACAGGTATAGATCTTGATTGGAACGATGCTCCAAGGCTTTTTACAAAAGGTGAGAAATGGGAAATAGCGCTCAAATTTTTGACTGTCGTAAGCAGAGTAAAATATTCTGATTTACTATTTTCAATAGAAGATCCTAATTGTTATAATGGAAATGAAATAAAAGCGAGAGCTAATATTAGCGAAGTATGTATGAATAATTTAATTATTATTACACTCGATACTACAAATTCATACATACAAATTTCGCCAAATCCTATTAAAAATTTATTAAAAATTGACCTCTATTTATTTAAAAATACGTATATTCGTATTTTTATTTTTGACGAATTGGGAAAAAAATATATTCTTGAAGAAAATAAATATATGCTGAAAGGTAAAAATTCCTTAATTTATGTAGTAGATAATTTGACAAATGGGAAATACTTTTTAAATGTTCAAATTGACAATAAAATTGAAACAAAAAATATAATATTAAATAGGTGATTAAAATGCGAATTAGTGTACTAAAATACTCGCTACTTGTATTGTTGTGTGCTACGATACAAGTGTCTGCGCAACAAACAGAAGAGAATCCATTAATGCCTCATCAAGAAAGAAGACCCATTTTTCTGGGACCTGTATTTGGATATAATAGGTCAATGCATTCAGCCAGTTTAAAGACTTATCCAGATTATGCGAATGTTAATAATGACCCCTGCCCAACTTTCGAAAACCCAAATGATAATGGATTCTATGTCGGCTTTTCTTATGAGCAGCTCTTGGGAGATTATAAAAATTCAAATTCTTCGATAATTGCTCGCATTATGTATCAAACAATGCCAGCTTATAAAGAAGTTGGTGGGAAACGTTATCCTCAAGTTGTCGATGTCATAGATCCTAATACAGGCTTATCAACAGGACAGCAAACTGTTTACTCAGCACTTCTTAACACAGATCAAATCAAATATAGTATGATCACTCTCGATGTTGTATATAAGATTAATCCTTTTGAAGGAATGACATTAGGCTTTACAATTGGACCAACTTTTGATTATATTATGACAAAAACATGGGACCAACGAGTTCTACTAGTCGAACCAAGAAATGCTCAATTTAAAGTTCCTCAACCTCCTGATACAATTCCTGCAGGAGTTCGCTATATTAATAACAATAGGACAATTGTTTTAAAGGAAGGCGATATTCCAAATGCAGGTTCATTTAGATTTGGCATTAAAGCAGCAGTACAATATGAAATTTTAATGGGTTCATTTTACTTTGTTCCAACAATTGCATATAATTTCGGTATTACAGACGTTGCATCTGACCAGTCGTGGCGAGTTAGTGCTCTTCAAATTGGTATGGATATAAGATATGCATGGAGAAGGTAATTTAATATTCAAAATACATAAGAATAAAATCAGATTTAATAATTTTAGGGGCGTCAAAATACGCCCCTAAATTTTTTGGTCCTGTTTGAAAAGATATTTGAAAAATAAGAGAGCAATAAAATAGCCAATTACTGCACCAATCAACGCTCCACAAATAACATCAAAAGGATAATGTGCGCCAACTGAAATTCTTGAGAATGCAATAAGAGTGGCAATGCTATAAAATATCCAACTATATTTCCTGAAATTATAAGCTAACACGGTCGCAAGCGAAAAATTATTAACAGCATGCGAAGATGGAAATGATTTCCCCGCACCACAAGGGACAAGCAAATGTATATTTGCTAAGGTTCGGCAAGGCCTTAACCGACCTACTGCTTCTTTAATCACTTGGCTGCTTATAAAATCTGAAATACCAACCGCAATAAGCAATGCAAGAACTATAATTAAGCCTTTCTGTTTGTATTTGATTACTAGAAATAATATAAGACCAAAATATATAATATACCAATTTTGTTGTTTTGTGATAATTGGCATAATAAAATCAAATACAGGATTTGCAATTGTAGAATTTAAAAAATAAAATAAAACTATATCAATATTGATTAAGAAATGTATCAATTTGCTTACTTAGGCATTTTTGTATAGTCAATTTCCGAACCAAACAAACTATGCGGAATTAAATACACAGCAAGCATAACAACAGTCGCAGCGGTGACCCATCCACGCCGTTCAGGATGCTTGCGTATTTGCAGCACAGCAATTAGCCACATAATTAAGGACAGAAGAGTTTTATTATCAGTCATATCATTGCCAAAAGGCCAGCCCGTCCAAAATGCACCAAATGCGTTATATTGAACGATAGGTCCCAGTAGAATTCCTCCAATAGCAAACAAAATCAAAGTCCATAGCGATATACTATATAAATGTGTATCATTTTTATATAGCGAGCCTAATCCCGCACGCATTCCAAATGCCATAGCAAGAAACATACACACAATATGTGGCAAAAGAATATACAATGGTACACTGCCTTTGAACCGCAGAACAACAGGATTCTCGGTTAGCTTCGCATTATCGCCATTTAAATTAATAAGATATACCTCATAAATTATCTTACCTGCACGTGGCTGAGTAGGAAGAGAGGCAGAAATCAATGATCTATCACGCTCCATTTGTCTAATTATCCATTCATCATTACTTTTATATCTTTTAAATTTTATATATCCAATTATATTTTCGTCAGGAACGTGAATCTGAATGAACTTAGTTTTCCCAATATCAGCAGAGCGGGGCAAATGATACTCTATCTCTTGCCCACTGATTTTGACTTTGCCACTTACAGGATAAGTCGGTCCTGTGATTCTTTGATAATAAGCAAGTGCTGCCATCAAAATAAATGCAACCACCCATAGTAAAGCACTAGTCGATTTGCTCATAATTCCCTTATTATTTTTTTAGTATATTTTTAAAATTTAAAATATTTTCTTTAGCAATTTTAATTGGTTCATCAATTTGCGAGTAACAATATCGGAAACCATTATTATCCCACAAGGTATATGCAATTAACGATTTTAGATAAGTTCTAATGTAATATTTATCTTTCTCAAAATACCCATCATTCCATACATTTCGAGAAACTGAATATTTATG
>DAOTPH010000045.1:0-10641 GCA_035451765.1 Bacteroidota bacterium
TCGTTTATATGGGAGTATGGTAGATTAGTCCTTTTTGGAGATGTAAGTTTTTGGGAATTATTTGCAAGCAAGGATTTTACATCTTTACAGCTAAAATTATCAGTATTTCCAAATAGATTCCAATGGCTATTGTATATAATAGGGGAAATTTTAATTTTGATTGATATATTTAAATTGGAAATAAGAAGATTGAAAATGCAATAAACAAATTTAACAATTTCGTAATTTTGCATTCTTAAATTGGTGAGGTGCGAGAGTGGTTGAATCGGACGGTCTCGAAAACCGTTGTACTCTTACGGGTACCGTGGGTTCGAATCCCACCCTCACCGCAATTTGCCCGGATGGCGAAATTGGTAGACGCGCTACATTCAGGGTGTAGTCTCCAATAAGGAGGTGCAGGTTCAAATCCTGTTCCGGGCACTTCCGATTAACAATTGCTTCCCTTAATGATAATAAAAAAAGGCATAATTCACTTTTGAATTATGCCCTGCGTCATATTAGATATAAGTCGGGCTATTCTTTTTCCATATTTGCGAAATGATAACGACGTGATGACTTTGCTCTTTCTAATCTTTTCTCAACCGATGGCTTTGTATATGCCGTTCGTTTTTTGTATTCGCGCAAAACACCGCTGCGTTCGTATTTTTTCTTGAACCTTCTTAATGCTCTATCTATATTTTCGTTTGTTTGTAGCGTTACACCAATCACTCTTTTTCACCTCCTTTCAGTGTTTTAATTTTTCAATTAATCTTTTTTCATTACTTTTTTCAAAATGAACGACAATAGCTCTACTACCATCGCTGAGTGTTTCTTTAGACCTGACGATACCAACATCGTCCCATACGGAGTGAAATATGATATCTCCAATCTCATATTCATCCACAGGTGTATATTTTTTTGCATCTTCCCTCGATATATGTACAATAGCTTTTGATTTGTCGATTTGTGATTCGATTGCGTCAAGGTTGATTAGTTGAGCATGACGACTCTTGGTGCATTTCGCCCACTGTTGTCGTCCCTGGGGTGTTTCTATTGGTTCCCCAATCAATTCATGCTTTGTCTCCTTCATCAGAAAAGGAGAATATAGCATTATATACTTTGCTCTTCGAGGTTTTCTTTTCTTTCCAACCATCTTTCCTCACTTTTAATAAAAGAACGAATTTTAAAATTACAAAATTACGAATTTTTTTCGTTTTATTTATTATTTTGATTATTTTATATTAATTTTGTGAATTATTTACTATTTTCTTATTTTTGAGTTTATGGAAATTACATCTCTTGACAGTATTAGTGGACGAAAATATCTTCAAGATATTTATAGTGAGTTAAAGTTCCAAAAAAATTATGGAAGTATCAACCTTCTTTATGCCTTATGGAAAATTTGTATTAACCCTAAAAATATTAAAAAATACTCTTCAATTGATCTAAATGTTGCTTATTCACAAGGTTTTTTTCGTGGAACTGCTTTATGGATGGAAGAAATTTTTAATAGGCATTATTTTTCGACACTAAATGCATTTGTTTATTTCGGCGCTGCAATTTTATTGCTACTTGTTGGAATTCGCAAGTTCTCATCTTATATAAATGATACAATTGTTATTCTGGGATTTGTTTTCGAAGCTTCGTTATTAATTCTTATGTTTATCTTCCTACTATTTTCTCCAAAAGATGAGATTGATACATTAGAAACTGGTGAAGAAGAAAATGGATCCGAAAAAGAATTGCTTGATGAAATAGGCGAAATTGCTCGCGATATGGCTGATTCTACTTTTCAATTACAAAAAATAAATGCAAATTTATCAGAACTTATTTCCTCTCAAAATAATCTTATTAATAATATTCAAACATTTTCTCAAAATCTAGTTCAAACAGTTGCACCAAATACTGAGCTTTTAAACGCAATGCATAATGTATCGCTATCCCTTAATAATTTTGAAAAGCAATTGACTGAGTTGAATAATGATTTGCAAAATATAAAGGTAATGAATATTCAAGCATCTATCCGGCAAGAGCTGGAAAAATTTCTTATGAATAATATTAAAAATGAAGAAACAAGTTCCAAGTTATAAAAAAAATGTCGAGATTTATTTCATTTTGTATCTTGCTGCTCTTATGCTGCTTATTCCCGATTTAAAGGAACAGGAGAAAAAGCCAAAAGAAGCAGTAGCCGATGTTAATGAAAATTTATTTCGGATTTACCCCGAAAAAAATATCTTGATTGCAAGGCTTTTTGTTGATTCTAATGGTGTTCATTATTTATCACTTGATTCTACAAATATTATTTTTTATTCAGGTAATGTGCAACAAATTGATTTCGATTTTCAGATTTTAAATAGGGAACTCAATCAATCCCTTGTTATAAATAGCAGTTCTAATTATAGTAATTTTTTTAAATTTTATGAAAATCGCGACCTAAATCTTGCTTATTTTTATTGGAAACCTCCTGTTTTGGATAAAAGAAATTATGTATATAATGTGAAGGTGACTGCTAAAGCTTTGCTGAAAGTTCCTGCATCAAAATCCAAAGAATTTGAATTAAAAAATTTAACTGCGACAACTAATTTTGATTTAGTGGTTAATTATTTTGACCCTCGAACGGGATTGCCAATGATGACATCAAATCAAGATACAGTGCGAATTGCTTCGCTTGATTCTAACTTTTTCTATACACTTGGACGTAATACTCAGGATTTATTTATTAATTTTGAAAAAGACCAAGTCTCATCGATTGCAGGCGATACCTGGCAAAATACTGCTTTTATTTTTGGTATGGATTTATCAAAAGATATGAGCAAAAAACCTGAAATCAAAATTATTAATTCACCATCCAACAATAATGGAACAGTTTCAATTCAGAAAATTCAAGGTAATAGTATTGTCCTTCAAGGTAAAATGCCTAATTTCGGTTCAAGCAAGGTAAAAATCAAGTTATACAGAAAATATGATAATAGTACTGTTGAAGACGAGTTTTCTTTATTACCAATAGAAATTCGTGACCCCGATTTTAATACAATAATTTATCCCTTCAGAACTAATACAATCAAACCGAACTTCCCCGCCCTATTAGACCATTCATTTAGCTGTCGAATCAGAACAAATGATGGGCAGGTAATTCAAAATTCATCAGGCACAGGTGCCTTTTCATTTTCTGTTGATAATTCTTACATAGGGCAAAACTTAATATTGGAAAGATTTATTGATAATCGGATATATGGTAAAGTTTATCAGATTCAAGTTAAAGATTATCCTCCACCGCAAATTGCGCAATTGCAACTTGTGTCTACAAATAAATTGAAGATCCTTGTAAATACTTATGGTATCGTTAACAATCAGGAAAACTCAGTTAAAAATATCGAAATATTAGGAAATGCCAAGTATAGCGAACTTATTGGACAAACCTCAACCAATCCTGCAAATCTTGTTTTCACACAGGTATATGAAATTACCCCTGCGAATCCTAATGATAAATTTACTTTTAAAATTCGCGTTCAAGATCAACGAGGATTATGGTCGGAGTTAGTAGAATTTCCTCAATAGAATTTTATTCAGAAATTAATTGTAGAAACATTCTTGAATTTTCATACTCTTGCTCGAGTTCGAAAGTAAATACTTCAATATCTAAATCTTGAAGCTCGGGTTTTTGCGTCACTAAGAACTTCCATTCTTTTGTGTCTTTTAGTGAGAGTGATCTAATGCCTTCATAAAATCCTGCATCCCAAATTTCTGTAAGCATATCTGAAATACGAACGATGGCTAATTCTTCTTTGCCTATGGTGTCATTTACAGATTCAAAATTATGGTGATAGCCAATAATATTTGTCAATTCTATTGGTAATTTCCATAAATTTGCAATTGACAAACCCACTTCGGGGTGAGTAATACCGTAAATTTCTTCTTCTGCTTCTAAATCTGTATAATTGCTAAATTCAACAGCACTAATTACTTTTGAATATAAATTTGTATCGTATTGCAAAATCGCAAGTTTGCCAATTTCGTGAAGCAAACCACCAATAAATTCATAATCTTTTGATTTGAAATTGACTTTTTCTGCTAATGCTTTTGAAACTATTGCAGTACAAGAAGAATGCCACCAAAATTTCTCGATAAGCTCAGTGGATTTTTTATCTTTCATTAATAAAAGTTTGGAGAAAATAGATACACCTATTACGATATTAACAAGCCGATTAAGTCCTAGATTAATTATTGCCTGCTGAACTGACGTAATTTCTGAATATGTTGCATATAAAGGAGAATTTGCAATTCTTAATAGTTTTATTGTCAGTGCTGGATCGGTTTCCACTACCCTCGAAATTTCGCGTATATCTAAATTTTCATTTTCAACAAGCATTAAAACTTTTGCTGCAACAGGAGGTAAGGTTGCCAATTCTTGGGTTTCTAAAATCTTATCAATGATTGACATTTTGAAATTAATTTTTTTTAAAATTAAGAAAATAAATATTAAAAATGAATATTTTTTAAAAAATATTTTAATTCTTATTTGGTTTATAGGGTGATTGTATAAACTTTTTTGCTTGATTATGTGAATCATTATAATCTTTGATTTTTAGAACTTGATTATATGCTTGTACTGCTTTGTTGCGATTTCCCATTGCATCATAAATATTTCCTAATTTTAAATAAGAAAAGGCAAGAAAACCCGTTTCTTCTTTATCAACAATTTTTGAGCCTTCAATTGCCTTTTTGAAATATTTTTCGGCTTCGTTGAAATCGTTTCGAGTTAGCAAAGCAAGTCCAATATAATAAATCGCTTCCCTTGCTGTTGAATTATTATATCCATACCATTTTTCTGAACAACGAGAAAATATTTCTCGCCAAGTTTTTTCAAATTCTGTTGTATATCCCATTCGGACATAAATTCTACCTAAATATCTATGAAAATATGGATTATTGGGATATTTTGTGTGCAATTCCTCCGCAATCTTTTGAGCTTCATAAATATCATTTTCATAAGAATAATAAATTTGTAATAGCACGACTTTTGCTTCTATTTTTGCATATCTTGCATAATTAGCGGCAGAGCGAAGTTGAAATAGTCCCAAACGCTTGTCACCACGAGGTGCAAATGCCATTAAAGGTTTTATGATTGGATAATCTTCAGCAAATTTTTGCGAAAAATAATTATAAATTCCTGTTCCAAGCAAAATATCATGATTTGTCGGAGCAAGTATTTGACAACGTGTCAGAATGTCTAATGCTGTTTGAGCATCCCGAGCAGCAGCAATCCATTTATTCCGTAATGTGTATAGTCGCGCTCTATATCCAATTGCACCACCCTTAAAAAATAGGGCATTTATATCCATTGGTATTGAATCCAATATATAATCACATTTATTAATTACTTTATCAATTTTTTTAAGAAATTGTTCATCTCTTTTTTCGTCGTCAGGGTAAAGATTTATAATCCACCAATCTATCATTGCATCTAAAAAATACCCTGCAGGATGGATTGGATATTTCTTTTGTACATCTTTAAAGATTTGTTCAGCCTTGGCAAATTCAAGATTATATATTAAATCTGAACCGAGCAACACTAAACTATCTGCATCCGTGTACATAATTGCCCACTGTGAATATGCTTTATTCCCCGAAAAACATAGAAAAAACGTGAAGAATATAAAAACTAATTTTAACTTTGATTTCATTTACTCAATTGAATTTTATCTTCATTATAAATTGTCTTAAAATTATGAGACGAAAAATATGGATTTATACTTTCATATTTTATTATAAAATAGGAAGTAATAATCAAAATTATAATTGTTGCAATACCACTTTCAATTCCATATTGATTGCCGAGAAAAAACTGCTCGATTGGTGTATGTGTTTTCATTTCAAAAAAGAACAAATATTGACTCAATCCACTGATTGGTGAGCCCAAAAGCAATGCTGAAAGTACATTCCAAAAAAAATGATAAAAAATAGGAAACAATAATGCTTTTGTTTGGATATACATTAATGAAAATAGTATTCCCGCAATAATTGTAGATATAAATGATGACCAGCTAATATATGGGTTAAATAAATGCATAATCGCAAAAATTATGCTGATTAGCAGTATTGAACTGACGGCAGAAAATCTTTCATTTAAATATTTAAGTAATACACCGCGAAAAAAAATTTCCTCTTGCAGTACCGCAAAAATTGAAATAAATATAAACTGGAACAATGCAAATAGAGATACGTTGCTATCTGTTAATTTAATTATTTTAAAAGAATATCCTACAATAAAAATGATTAAAAATGGAATGAAAACATAAAGGAATGAATTAATTAGATATCGAATTGTAAATTTATCAAATTGCAATCCTAGACTTTTCAAAAAGTTACCGGATCGAATTTGTTCAATAATAAAAACAGGCAAAGAAATAAGAAGGAAATTTATAATGGAAATTATTAAAAAATTATATTTCCAAGAAAGTAAAAAATTACTAAATATATTAAAAATTATATTATATAAAATAAGAAGAAATACCACACCAAAAAAATATGCAAATATGCGATTATACCATTTGGCAAGGAATATATGAATTGTATTATTCATTTGTTTCGGTATCGTTTTGAAGATTCCGTATATGGTCTGAGATTTTTTTTCTCATCATTTCAAGAACTTCAGTATGAGCTTTGCCATATAAAATTAGATTTAGTTGTGGGCAATAAGAAGCATAATTTCCATCGCCTTGCTTGCGGATTAATATTTCATAATCGTCAGGATTTGTGCTATGAGAAATTTTGATTTCCATTTGCGGAGAGAGCGAGATTCGAACTCGCGGTACCTTGCGATACACACGCTTTCCAGGCGTGCCAGTTAAACCACTCCTGCACCTCTCCAATTGGCTTAATATTTGCATACAAAATTATGAAAATTTCTTAAATTAGAACTTTTATTCATTGGGAAAATGCAAAATTCTATAAATCGAAGAAAATTTATCGGAATGGGTTTGGCGCTTGCAGGTGGTGCCCAAATCTTTCGTAATAATCTTTTTTCACAGGATACACATTCAAATCAAATACCTGGCGAAAGTCTCGTTAATCCAATGGAACAGGTAGCTTCTTCACACAAGGATGTTATTTTTCCTAAAAAACTAAAACCAAATGATATCGTTGCAATAGTATCACCTTCGAGTCCTACAAACAATTGGGAAGTCACTAAAACAGTAAATTTCTTAAAGTCATTAAATTTAAAAGTTGAAATTGGCAAAAATATAACAAAACAAACAAATAATTATCGATATTTAGCAGCTTCTGATAAAGATAGAATTGAGGAATTTAATTATTATATAAATCGCGAAGATATAAGCGCCATCATTGCTTCTCGTGGTGGCTATGGAAGTATGCGAATTATTGAGGATATTAATTTTGAATCTATTACAAAATATCCTAAAATATTTGTCGGTTTTAGCGATTTTACATATATTTTGAATGCTATTTCAAAAATTAATAATTTAGCTACTTATTATGGACCAGTTGGAATTTCATCTTTTTCTGATTATACAAAAAAGTATTTTATCGATGCGTTATTTGAAAATCAAAAAGAAACATATATAATCTCAAAACCTGATTCAATTGTAATCAATGAAGGCAAAGCCGAAGGAAGATTGATAGGGGGGAATTTGACATTATGTTGTGCGACTTTGGGTACACCTTATGAAATTATGACAGATAATTGCATATTAATGCTTGAGGATATTAATGTTGAAGCTTATGAAATTGATAGGATGCTTAATCATCTGAAACTTGCCGGAAAATTCAAAAATTTACAGGGGATTGTGCTTGGTTATTTTTCAAATATTAAAAGAAGGAAGCCATTTTATCCAAATTTTAGCTATACAATTCTCGAAGTGTTTGAACAAGTTCTTAAGCCATATAATATTCCGATTATTGCAAATTTTCCTTATGGCCATATTTCTGAGCAAGCAACTTTCCCAATTTTAGCATATTCTGTAGTTAATACTTCAAATAAATCATTGACTATCAATAATTCAAAATAATTATGTAATTTTAGAAAATTAATTTTTGCAATTACACGAAAATTAATATGAATTAGTCAATATTATTGTAATTTCTTTTAACAATTATAGAAATAAATATGAAAAAAATTATATTCTTAATAGTTGTAATATTGTTTCTTCCCATATGTGCATACACACAAGTAATTACATATACCCAGATTGAACCATCAAAATTTCCCACTGTTACCACAAATTTTGTGATAAGCGATAGTAATGGACTGACAAGAGCAAATGTTAACACAACCGATTTCGAGATTTATGAACAAGGTGTTTTAATTCCAAATAGTACTTATACAATTAATTGCAGTAATGCACCTTATAAAATCATTTTAGTTCTTGATCAAAGTACATCTATGAACGATGAAATAGAAGGAGTAAGAAGATGGAATATGGTAATTCAAGGTGCAACTACCTTTATTAATAGTTTAGATTTAAGAAATGGTTCTGAGATTGCCCTTGAAACTTTTGGTGGTGAATCATATTGGAAATGTGATTTTACAAACGATAAAAACCGTATTATAGATTCTTTAAATAAAGTTAATCCCTATGGCAAAACCAATTTTAATGTTTCTTTCTTTGGACCAAATGCTTCTTCAATTGATTCATTATCAATTCAACCACTTGGATTTAAAAGAATAATAGTTTTTTTAACAGATGGAGCTCATAACGATGATAATGATCCAGTAGTTAAAACCGATTCAATTTTAGCAGCATGTCGAACAAATAATATTCAGTTTTTTGCCATTACATTTCAAGCACCAATGAATACTAGTCTTGCATATATCGCAAGCAATTCTAATGGCGCTGATTATGTAGTGGCTTCTTCTGATGGTCTTAACCAGATTTATAAAGTTGTTGCAAATAAAATTCAGAATGATGTTTTGTGCTCTTTGAGCTGGATTAGTAATGTAATATGCGATGAGATTGATAGATTAAAATCTGTTAAAATTTATTATAAACCTTATAAGAGTACTACTTATATGACTTACATTGTTCCTGAGTATGGTATTGCAAGAATTCAAACAGATTCGGTAACTTACAAATTTGGTAATCCCGACATCGGCAGTTATTATGATCAGGAAATTATTTTGAGTCCTAAAAATTCTCCAACATCAATATTATCTATGTCAATAGTGCCCTCAACTTATTTTTCGATTATTGATTATGGACAGGGGCAGGGTGTTCCCCCTACTTATCCCATAAATATACCTCAGGATGGGCAATATAAAATAAAAGTACGTTTCACCCCTGGAGGTGTGAAAACATTTAGATCTGCGAATTTGCAATTTAATGCTACCCCGTGTCCAGGAATTATAACATTAATCGGTGGAATTCCTGAAATATTTGTAGATAATCCAGTTAAAGACCAAATATTTTCGGCATGTGATACTGTGAATATTAAGTGGAGTGGAGTTGATTCTGCAACATCAGTAGATTTGTTATTTTCGGATAATCAAGGCAGTACGTGGAAACCGATTGCTAAAAATTTGACAAATAATAATTATAATTGGAGTCCCCCAGCTATAGGAGAAAATTTATTAATTAAAGCCGAAATTTCACCTGCATCTACATACATTTGGGCAGAAAGTGGAGGTGGTAAATCCTATGATTGTGCAAAATCAATAGCAATAACACCTGATAATTATTATATTTATGTAGCGGGGTTTTATAATAATACACTTTTTGCATCTGATAAATTTATTACTTCTAAGGGTAGTACTGATGCTTTTCTCGCGAAATATGATATTGATGGTAATTTGCAATGGATTAAAAGCGATGGAGGGGTACTGAGTGATAGCGCTATCTATGTCACAGCAGATGCAAGTGGAAATGCTTATTATGTTGGCACGTGCTATAGTGGTGCCACATTTGGTGGTTTGCATCCTATAATGCAGGTCTTCAATAATCAATATTTATTTATTGCTAAATATTCTCCAAGTGGCCAAATACAAAATGTATTTACTCTTGGAGCAAGGGATTCCTTCCCTGATTTTAGAGCTTTTGGTCGAAGTGTATCAATTTCAGGAAATACTGTAATTGTTGTTGGACAATATACAGGTTTCATAAAAATAGGCAATTTTACATTTCCCCAAACTACGACACTTCGAAATTTTACTATTTATTTAGACTTAAATCTTAATGTACGGAGCTACTCTATATCGGGTACATTCAGTACAAGAACTTCAGTCTTTGATAAAAATGGATATAAATATGAAATTCAGAATTTCACTAATTATAAAAATTTTGGAAGATTTACTGTTAAAAGTCAAGGCGATTATGATTTTGCTTTAACTAAATTTGGCCTTGGATCTGAGGGTTTTGATATCTCTGATCCTTTCAATGTTTATTATCCAAATTACGTTTTTACTCTTCCAACACTTGATGTTAAGAGCTGCTTATTAGGAGATACTTGCTCTACAAATTTCACATCCGTTTTACATAATAATACAAATGTCCCCGCTTCAATTTCAGGGTTTAATTTGATTTTTAATCCCCCGACCGATAGGTGTTTCGGCGTTGATAGTTCAATAATTGGTAAAATCCTACAACCCGATGAATCTATTGATATCCCAATAACTTTTAGTACAATTAAGCTTGGGACAAACACAGC
>DAOTPH010000046.1:0-10628 GCA_035451765.1 Bacteroidota bacterium
AGGCGAGCCCGCACAGCTGGGATAAATATTATTCCAACTACTACAGGAGCAGCAAAAGCAGTTGGATTGGTTATACCCGAATTGCAAGGCAAATTAAAAGGCTATGCTGTACGAGTACCTGTGGCGGATGGTTCGATTACAGATTTTTCTGCGATCTTAAAACGTGAGGCAACAATCGAAGAAATCAATCAAGCAATGAAAGATGCTTCTGAAACATATTTAAAAGGATTAATGCAATATTCAACTGATCCATTGGTTTCTACTGATATTATTGGTAATCCTCATTCCACGATTTTTGATTCGCAATTGACCGATGTTCAAGGTAATTTTGTCAAAGTTGTTGGATGGTACGATAACGAATTTGGATATTCAAATAGAATTGTAGATTTAGTGATGCTCCTCAAAGATCAACTATAAATTTTGGAGGACTTATGATAAAATCAATTAGTGATAGTAACTTTAATGGAAAACGTGTGCTAATTCGTGTCGATTTTAATGTTCCAATTAAGGATGGAAAAATCACCGATGCAACACGCATTGAAGCTGCTTTACCTACAATTGATAAAGTCATTGATGATGGGGGTGTTCCAATTCTAATTTCTCACTTAGGACGTCCAAAAGGTTATCAACCCGAGTTCTCGCTCGAACCCGTTGCTAATTATTTAAAAAACTTATATGGATATAATGTGATCTTTGGAAAGGATTGCATTGGTAATGAAGCAGAAAAAGCTGTAAAATCAGCTACCACTGGAGATGTCGTAGTTCTTGAAAATTTACGTTTCCATCCTGAAGAAGAGAAAAACGACATTGAATTTGCAAAAAAATTAGCTTCATTAGCAGACGTTTATATAAATGATGCATTTGGTAGTATCCACCGAGCACACGCAAGTATTGATGCAGTATGTAAATTTTTTTCCGAAAGATATGCAGGATATTTATTGCTAAATGAACTCAAATATTTAGGTGAAGCACTTGATAATCCGAAGCATCCTTTTACAGCTATTCTTGGCGGAGCAAAAATATCCGGAAAAATCGATGTAATACGTAACCTTCTCACGAAATGTGATTCAATCCTTATTGGAGGTGGGATGGCATTTACATTTTTAAAAGCTCAAGGCTATGAAGTTGGAATGTCATTAATTGAAGCAGATAAAATTGATCTAGCAACTGATTTAATTAAAGAGGCAAAAGAAAAGAATGTTGAATTAGCTCTTCCCGATGATATTGTAATTGCTGATAAATTATCTGAGGATGCTGATGTTCAAACCGTTTCAATCAATAATATCCCCAAAGATTGGATAGGTGTCGATATTGGAGAAAATACAATAAAAAAATATTCAGATATCATTCAGAATTCAAAAACTATATTCTGGAATGGTCCACTTGGTGTATTTGAAATTGAAAAATTTGCAAAGGGAACTTATGCAATTGCTAATGCTCTTGCCAAAGCAACAGAAAAGGGTGCCATTACAATCATTGGTGGGGGTGACAGTGCATCTGCTATCCAGAAGAGTGGTTTTGCGGATAAAGTTACCTTTATTTCTACAGGTGGTGGCGCCTCACTTGAATATTTAGAAGGTAAAAAATTACCTGGATTAGCTGCATTAGAAATATAAAAAACGTATGGGGCATAAAATTTATGCCCCTTCCTTTATGAATTTGCTATTCTTTTAATTTTAAAGTGACAATTATTAATTACTTATAACTTTTTTCAATTATTAAGCTTCCTCATTCCCTTTTAATATACTTCTACTTTTAAGGATTGCACCTATTGCCATTAAAATTAGCCCCATAAATAATATTATGGGCAAAATAATATAATTTATTGTACTCATCTGAGGATTAGGGTTTTCTCGGAAGAAATCGATTATAGCTAGGATAATAATTAATATAAAGGTTAAAACAGATATAATTCCACCTGCAATAGTTATTGGATTATTAAATATGTGGGAAAAATTATATGCTTGTTCTATTTTTTCATCAATTTTGGAGGAGATTATCTCTTCTTCTTTATTATGTACACTATGATATCCTGTAATCATTGCTTGGAAATATTCAGAAGGATGCTCACCCGTTGTTCCTAGATAGATATGGCCTATCATAAAAATTGTTAAAAGAAAGCCAACAATTGCGTGTATGATTGCCATAGGCCAAACGCCACCCATTCCAAGAATTTCATCAGGTGCTAGCTCAGGAAATAATAATGCCCAACCTGATAAAATTATAATTGGTACGAGAAAATACATCACTCCGAGATATGTGATTTGCTGTAATGGATTGAACTTGCGCTTCTCATTAATTTCAAATGGATGAGGTTTTCTTGCAAAAATATCGAATAGATAATATTTTGTTTGAATCAATAAATCCGACATTAATTTTTTAAATATCGGTATATAATATTTGATATTCCCCGAAATTATGTTCTCGATAAAATAGAAAATATAATTTATGGTTAATAAAATGCCGCATATATTATGAATTAACATCCCTGTTTTGAAAGGAAATAATAGACTGCTAGTTGCTGAGTAATGCATACTTATCCCTGAAAGAATTAAAAGTAACATTAATAAAGCATTTAAAAGATGCCAAATTCTTAACCAAAGGGGATATAAATAGATTCTTCTCATTATTTACCTCTGTAAAAATACCAGCGTAAAAATCCATGCAATAACAGAACGACAATTACAACTCCAAATATTATTAAACTGAGGGAATCAAGTATCACATTTCTTGTGCTACCGATAACGTAAGCATCGCCAAGTAAAGTACCATTAATAAATCCATATTTCTGTCTTGATATGGCTCTTTCGTGTTTGTATAACGTGGACATTAATATAGAATTTTTATTATGGCATTCTTCACATTTTTTTATTGTTTGGGAAGGTGGCAAAATATTGTGAGATAAACTTGGTGGTTTATAGGATGAATGACAATCAATACATCTCACAGTTTCATAGTGTGTTGAAAGTTCAGGCAACCAATTATGAGCTTGATTTGTGGTTAAGATCCTGTATTTTTTCATCATAGATTCATTCGCATGACAAACCACACAATAAACCATTTTTGTCCTCATTACAACATCAAAGTTTATATGATTATCGCTAAACATACGCCTGGGCGCATAAACTACAGGATTAATATTATGTTCACCATGACAAAATGTACAAGTTGGTACATCGGGATTGCCTTTGGTTAAAGCAATTCCATGAATACTAACCTTATATTCCTGAGAAATTGGTAAGTGGCATTGGCTACAAATATTAGGTACGTTTGTGCGATATATTTTTGAATTAGGGGATGATGCTCTTTCCAAATCGTGTGTTCCGTGGCAATCTGTACAAATTGCTGCATTTGAGTTCCCATGCGCTATAGCTTGTCCGTGAACACTACTGTCATAATTAATTAATGACTTGGCAAATTGACTCTGACCTATGGTGCTTTTTAAATGACAACCTAAACATAATTTTTCCTGATTTTTCTTTAATGTTACCATATCAAGTTTCCAATTAGGTGTCAATTTATTAGAATGGCGATAAATACAGGTTGGAGCATTTGGATTGTTTCTTTGTAATTGCACATAATGGACACTTTTTAAATGAGCTTCCTTTTCATTTGTATGGCATTTCCCACAATAATTTGTTGAATTTAAAAAATTTATAGGGCTTGAAGGGCTTTCTGACGTTTTTACTTCGTGGGTTCCGTGACAGCCTTTGCAATTGACATCGGGTGAGCCACCAATTCCATTTGCCATAACTAATTGTGGATGAAAGATATGTTTCTCAAATGGAGCTTGATGACAATTCTTGCAATTTATAGGTGTTATATTTTCTTTATGGGGTATTTCATCAGGATTGAAACCTTTATGGCAATCGACACACTTCAACTTTTTGTGTGCTGATTGCATAAATATAGAATTATTGACAAATAAGGATATTGTGCTGCCATTTTTTTCCATTTCAAGAGTGGAATCGCTATGACAATCCAAACATATTGCATTACCTTGTGAATATAAATTTCCTCCTGTTAAACTTATGAATATCAGTATTAAATTTAATTCAATAATTCTTTTCATTTCATTTTGAGTATATATTTTAATTTAAAAAAGGGCTGACAAATGATTATTTACACTTGCAGCCCTTTATTCTTTTTCCTAAAAAACACACTATTTCAAGGTCTGCAACCAATTAACTAATGAGTCAAGTTCGGCTGCCTCTCCATTAAATTTAAAGGGGTGAGTTTTATTATTAATTTTTTCTTCCCTTACAAGATATTTATGAAGAAATTCAGATGTAAATTCTTGATTTCCTATAGTTGATAAATCAGGATATTTACCCGCTTGCTTACTTTCTATACCCTGTGATTTTATTGAATGGCAATTATTACATTTTCGATTTAAAAAAATGTCTTTTCCTGTCAATTCCTCAGCAGAAGTAAAAATGCTTGCACTTAATATACCAACTATGCTTAGTGTTATAAATATTTTTTTTATGTTCATAAAATTACTCCTTTAAATAAGAATTTTAAAAATATAAGACTTTTAAAATCATTAAGTATTGTTTATTAATGTAAAATATTTAATCATTTGGTGCGCCTTTATTTATCCATGCTTTTAATTGCAGAAATTCACAAGAGGAATTTGTGTCTTTAAATGTGTAAAAGTATCCACTCATTGACCCCTCAATTGAATTTATCAATTCCCCGCTTATTGCAGATGCTTTAATATTCTCATAGCCCTCTAAATTTATACCTCCTCTCTGTGTTGTATTATTATGACATCCTTGGCACTTTTCTATAATGATTGGTTCAATTGTTGTCTTATAAGTAATATTTACTGTATCGCAGCTAGATGTGGGTTGCTGTACTTTCAGAATCTCGTCTTTTTCACAAGAAATTATAAATAAAGAAAATACTCCTAAAATTGAAAAGATGAGTAATTTCATATTACCATTTATTTTGTTTTTTTTCATTTTTCCCTCCATTAGTAAAATATATGAACTTGAAATGCCCATTGTGCCGAATAACCTTCAACCCATTCGCGATTATAAATTCTATATTCAGGCAAAATTGCTATATATGGTAATAAAAATATCTTTGCTCCGAATACAAATTGATTTGCATTATGCTTAACATTTGCTACTCTATCATTTGTATGACCCCTTTCTGCTCTAATATATGCATAAGCACCTTCAATTGGTTGATATGTTATTTCAGCAGATATATTATCTGTTGAACGGGTTGCTTGCTTATCGCTATATTGATATTCTACAAGAAATGCAAGCTTATCTATTAATCCAATTCCACAGTAGATATTTGCAACAGCAAAATAATTATTTGCAAAATATAAATTATTATCCGTTCGCAATGGTGAATTTATCATATATGAAATTCCACAAAATTGTGTCACTCCTGAGATAATTTCAGGGGGATAAAATCTAACGTTTGCAATTGGCGATAATGTTTTCCCGCTTACTAATGGGACCATTTTCATAGATTGATCCGTAATTAGCATATCGCTTAAGTTCTTTGAATCAAATAGCCCAAGACTAACACCCAACCACGGAATTGCTTCATAATCAATTTGAGCGCCCCATTCTGTCATATCGTGTGGCAATAACAAAGGTAAAGTGCTTGGTGTTCCACCTGCAACTAGCTGGCGTGTCATTATTGTGTGATCATCCCACACAAGACCAAGTGGAGCCTGGAAATAGCCAAGACGTAGCGATGGGAGCTTTTCACCAGGACGTATGTATACGCTAAAGGCTCCAGGTTGCTGCCCAGGATACCGCATATCTTTATTAATATCGTAAGCAAAATTATACATCCCTTCGACTTCAACATATTTTATAGGTTTTATTGATAAATATGGAGATAATTGCATTGCCATATATTTACGTTCTGTTTTACCTGTGCGTGTTCCCCATCGTGCTGTTTGCCATCTGTAATCTATTCCGAAAGATATTCTATCATCCCACACAGAATTTGTTTGTTGTAGGAAATTGAAAACAGATGTTAATCCAATTGTTTTAGGAGGAATAACAGAAGTTTGATTCCTGCTCATCCATCCAGTTATTGTTCTTGCACCACCACCGCGGACATTTATATGACAATTCTCGCATTTTGCTCCATAAGATTGTAAAAGTGAATATTCGGGACGTGAATACGCAAAATAAGAAAGAATGAAAACAAATATAAGTATAATTGAATATTTTTTCATAATGCCTCCTTTCTTTATTAATTAGTATTATTTTAATTCATAAAAAAGGAGAGGATATCGCACCTCTCCCTTTTTTAAATTAATCACCAATTGCCTCAATTGAATTTTGTAATACGGCATTGATATATGCAGGATTATGAACGCCATTGCTTCCATCCGCAACAATAAACAAATAATTCCAAGCTGCTGCGGCTAACTTGGTTGAGTATGTTCCTTTTATTAAAATATCTGATGCATAAGAGCCATTACTTTGAGTTGTATCAAGGATACCTGCTGCTGCAAGCTTATTGCGAAGATCTGTTAATTTTGAATATGTTTTTGTAATAATTTGGTCCTTGCTATCAAATTTCGTTAACCCACTATGACAAGTTTTACAAGCAACAACATTATCCACCTGGCTCCCATGGTAATCATAGCTCATCCACATCGAATGACCACCTGCTTGAGAACCATAAGCTTGTGCCATATGGCAGCTAACACAACCTTTTGGTATAGCTTGAAGATGCCCCGTATTTGTATATGCTACAGATCCGGAAATTTCCACTGCACCCGACGCTGCTAGGATATTTGCTGCTGTGCTGTGATGTGGACCCCAACGTGTATTTGTAATTGCAAATGTTTCTTGTGCTAAATCTGGCATTACGGCAGTTCTTGCTTGGTGGCATTGAGCACAAGTATTACCTTTCTTGAAATCAACTATCTCACCTGTAAGTTGCAGCTTTGTTGCATCTGTTTTCCTTAATGCCCAGTCAGTGCTATCATAATTTGTGTGAATCTTATGGCAAGTACGGCAGTTTTGTCCAACAGGGTCTTGTATGTCAGCAGCAGTTGTCAATGAGCCTGTTCCAATTACTTCGATATACCCTTGACTTGTATGACACGGGGCGCATTCTTTTGTGCTACGCTCAAAATTATGACCCGTTGCATGCTTTGAAGCAACCCATTGATCTTTCTTTGCTATTAGTTCATTTGTGCTATTGTGGCATACTCCACATTGCTCTGCCCCTGATGGTCCAGCTGGTCCCTGGGGTCCTTGCGGCCCAATTGCACCCTCTGGTCCCTTTGGTCCTTCGCAACTCATTAATGCAAAAAATCCAGTAAAAATTAGTAGAAATAGGTTATGTAAATTGAACAAAGTTCTGCTCATATATCCCTCCTTATATTGAAAAAATTAAATTTGTAATGATTTATAGTCACTAAATTATAAAAAAATTTGGAAAATGCAAACTAATTAAAAAAATTTTTAATAAAGGATACTTTTCATTTATAACTCCTTTTATTTTGTTAAATATTGCTAATTAATTAAAAGAAAAGGTCTTATAAAAATTGATTAATTAATAATAATAAATCAGAAATATCTAAATTAATATTTTTTTATTAATAAATATCATTTCTGACCTAAAATAATTTTTAGATTAATATTTATTCACAAATTTTATTTTACTCTTAATTCTTTTGCAGCTTGAATCGCTGATTCTGTTATCTTCTCTCCTGATAGCAACCGTGCAATTTCTGTTATTGATTCACTTTCATTCAATTCAGTTGCTATTGCTTCTGTGCGGTCTTGATTTTCAATCTTACTAATATAAATTACTTTTTTGCCTTTTGCAGTGATTTGTGGCGAATGTGTGATGGCTATTATTTGATGATTTTGCGATAGAATGCTCATTTGTTGTCCAACTCTTTCAGCAATCCTTCCGCTGACCCCTGCATCGATTTCATCAAATACTAATATTGGCATATTTCGATTTGCTGCCCCCATTTCCTTTAGTGCGAGCATAATGCGGGATAATTCACCCCCTGATGCAATTCTCCTCAGTGGTTTTGGAGCCTCCCCCTTATTTGTGGAAATATAAAATTCTACTTTATCTATTCCATTATTGTCAGTTTTATAGTATTTCCCATCTATTTCCAATGCCAATTCATCTTCTTTGTCTGATTCTTGCTTTTCTATTCGATTTTCAAATTCTATATGATTAAATCCTATTTCTTTTAGCAAAGCTTCAATTTGTTTTTTAAAGTTTATGCTTGCTTCTTCGCGTTTCTGGGATAATACCTTTGCAATTTTGCTTAATTCATCTTTTAGATTTTTAATTCTATTTTCAATATCAATTAAAACATTTTTATATGAATTCGATTCCGATAATTCTTGTTCTAATTTTTCTTTCAATTCCAATGCTTCACCAATTGTACCATATTTACGCTTAAAATTTTGTAATTCATATAATCTCTCATTTATTTCCTCAATTCGATTTGGATCATAATTAAAATTTTGAATATAATCATTTGTAAAATTTATAACTTCTTTTATAATAGGTGTTATTTGATTTATTTCATTTGAATAAACCTCAAAATTTTTATCAATCTTTGCAAGATTTTGTAGCCGTTTTTCTACTTGTATGAATTGTTCATAAAGGGAATTTTCTTCTCGAAATAAAATATCGTCGATTTCTTTTAAATTAGAAAAAATTGCCTCGCTATTTTCCAATTTCCTTAATTCATTTTCAAGCAAAATATCTTCATCTCTTGCGGGATTTACTTTTATGATTTCACTGAGCTGTTCTTGCTTTAGTTTCTGTATTGCTTCTAATTCTAATTCTTGATTTATTAATTCATTATATTCTTTTAATATTCCTTTTAATTCTTTATAATTTGTTTGGTATAATTGCAATTCTTCTGACACATTTGCATAAGCGTTGAGAATATTGATATGATTTTCGGGTAATAACAAAGATTGATGCTCATATTGTCCGTGAAAATCAACAAGCATATCTCCAATTCTTTTCAATATATTTAATTGAACAGGTGAATCATTAATAAAATTTCTAGATATATTATTGCTTGATATTTCGCGCCTGATAATCAATTCCGGATATATCTCGATATCCAATTCTTTCAAAATATCAAAAATGGGATTATCTTCTTGCAGAATAAAAACACCCTCGATAATAGCACGATTTTCGCCTTGACGAATATAGGAAGTTGATGCTCTATCGCCAAGTAAAATAGATAAGGAATCAATTATTATTGATTTGCCTGCCCCTGTTTCTCCAATAATTATATTGAGAGTTGGGTCAAACTCAATAAATACCTCTTTTATAATGGCAAAATTCTTTATCGATAATGATTTAAGCATATTTTAACTTAAATCTATTTTATTTCTTCAGGGAATAGCACTGCCCTTACTGCTGTCTCAAGCTTATTATAAAGCTCAGTATTTTCTTTTAATAATTTCTTGAATGCTTCTCTACCTTGCGCGCGTTCCTCGCCATAAGATAACCACGATCCAGATTTATTTATAATATTTAGATCAGTAGCAATATCAATTAAATCGCCAATTTTTGATATACCTTCATTATAAAGTATATCGACCTCTACTTCTTTAAACGGTGGCGCCACCTTGTTTTTTACAATCTTTACCTTTACTCGATTGCCAATAATATCAGACCCATCCTTTATTATATCTTTTCGGCGAACATCAATACGAACCGATGCATAAAATTTCAATGCATTGCCGCCCGTTGTCGTTTCGGGATTGCCATAGACAATGCCAATTTTATTTCGTAATTGATTAGTGAAAATCACAGCTGTTTTGGATTTGCCAATTGCCGCATTTAGCTTTCGCATTGCTTGGCTCATCAGACGAGCTTGCGAACCCATTTGAGCATCGCCCATCTCGCCTTCTATTTCCACGCGGGGCGTCAATGCTGCAACTGAATCTATTACAATTACATCTATTGCATTACTTCGCACGAGCGTTTCGACAATGTCCAGTGCTTGCTCACCAAATTCTGGTTGTGATAGCAATAAATTATTTAAATCCACTCCAATCCGTTGTGCATAATTCACATCCAATGCGTGCTCGGTATCGATGAACGCCGCAATTCCACCTTTCTTTTGTGCTTCTGCAATCACTTGCAAACAAAACGTTGTTTTTCCCGAAGATTCAGGTCCAAATATTTCTGTTATTCGCCCACGTGGCACTCCACCTATTCCTATTGCTGAATCGATAGATAATGACCCAGTAGAAATTGCATCAACTTTTATAACTACTTTATCATTTAAATGCATTATCGAACCTTTTCCGTGTTGCCGCTCAATTTGGTCAATTGCCATCTTTAATGCTCGCTCACGCTCTTGCTCCATTGCCTTTGATTTTTCTGTTTCCATAAATATTAAAATTTATAATTGAATTAGTAAATTATATTTTACCAAAATTAACAAAAAGAATTAAAATATTATTATAATATTTTGTAGGGGTTCAAAATTTTGAACCCCTACTTAAGTTGTGGTTTAAAATAATATGTTAAAAAAATTCCGAACATTTAGTTCTTATTATTATTTATTTTATTTGTAATTTTGTTTAATTTAATTTTTATATTAGTTTTGTAATATTTGTTATGTGAAAAAATAG
>DAOTPH010000047.1:0-10600 GCA_035451765.1 Bacteroidota bacterium
ATTTGCAAATGAATACGAAGGGAAATTAAAGGTTTGCAAAGTTGATGTTGATAATAATCAAAGGATTGCAATGACTTACGGGATTCGCTCAATTCCCACGATAATGATATTTCAGAATGGCAAAGCAGTAGACACAATAGTCGGCGCAGTACCAAAAGATTTTTTGGTCGAAAGGGTTTCAAAATATATATCAAATAATTAATGTCGAACAGCGAGTTATTGACCGAAGGGGAAATCGAAAATTATTTGGAAGATTTCCCCTTGTGGTTTAGAGAAAATAATGTAATCATTAGGAATTATGTTGCTCATAGCTTTGTGGATGCAGTAGGGTTAATTAATGCAATTGCAATATATGCAGAAGCAATGGACCATCATCCCGATATTTATTTGTATGGATGGAATAAGCTAAAAATAACTTTAACAACTCACAATAAAGATGGATTAACAGAACTTGATTTTGAATTAGCAAGGAAAATTGAAAATTTGCTGATGAAATCATAATTTTCTATTTAGATGCAATAATCAAGGAAATTTTCATAATTTTGTAATTAAATAAAATTTAAATACAGAGTAATTGCCTCGTGGTGTAACTGGCAACACATCTGACTCTGGATCAGAAAAGTCCAGGTTCGAGCCCTGGCGAGGCAGCTTCCTCAAATTAACTTATCGATATGTTTGAACCCTTAAAAGAAAAACTTGAGAATTTTGGTGAGCGGCTTTTAGCTTTGCGGAGGTTTCTTTGAAATAGATGAAAAGCAACAATTAATCGAAGAAAAGGAAAAATTAACACATAGCGAAAATTTCTGGAATAATCAGGAAGAAGCCAAAAAAATTCTGCAGGAAATATCGCAAGCTAAAGACTGGGTGGATATTTGGCAGAATGCATTTAAAAAATATGAAGATGCTGAAGCTTTAATTCACCTTGCTGAAGAAGCCGAAGATGAAAGCTTACAAAAAGAAATAGAATCCGAACTTGTTCAACTTGAAGCGATTATAAGCGATCTTGAAATTAAGAATTTGCTTTCAGATAAAGATGATGAAAAAGATGCATTGCTGACAATTCATTCAGGAGCAGGAGGGACAGAAGCACAAGATTGGGCGGAAATGCTTTTGCGTATGTACACTCGGTGGGCTGAACGGCATAATTTCAAAGTATATTTACTTGATGAATTAGAAGGTGACGGTGCAGGGATTAAATCAGCAACAATCGAAATACAAGGCAAGTATGCCTATGGATTGCTGAAAGGCGAGAATGGGGTGCATCGGCTTGTGCGTATTTCACCGTTCGATGCAAATGCACGCAGACATACTTCATTTGCATCAGTTTATGTTTATCCTGAAGTTGAGGATGACGTGGAAATTGAAATTAATCCCGATGATATTGAGATGGATACATTCCGTTCAGGTGGCAAAGGTGGGCAAAATGTGAATAAAGTAGAAACAGCGGTCAGACTGAGGCATATTCCAACGGGGATTGTAGTATCTTGTCAAGAGGAACGCTCGCAATTGATGAATCGTGAGCGTGCTATGAAAATGCTAAAATCACGACTTTATCAAATGAAGAAAGAAGAAGAGGAAGCCCGCATCGCAGAAATCGAGGGTAAAAAAATGAAAATTGAATGGGGCAGCCAAATTCGCTCATATATTTTTCAACCATATACTATGGTAAATGACCATCGTACCGAAGTTAAGAAAACTGATGTACTTGCTGTGATGGATGGCGATATCGATGATTTTATAAATGCTTATTTACTTTGGAATGGCAAATAAGTATTCGTTTATTTTATTTGCTATTTTACGAGACGATTCTGATTTTGTTGCAATTACATATACATTTTCTTGAATTTGCGAAAAATGAATTTCATAATTACTTAGAATATCAAAATGATTTTTCAAAAAGTCAATGAAAATATTTGAATCAATATTTAAAATATAAATAATTGATTGCCCTTCTTTTATCAATGATTTTGGAATTGCAAAATGTTCAAGGTGTAAATCTGTCCAGAAAGAAATGTTATTATTACTCACAAGCAAAAGCTTAATATTTTCAGGGTTGTGAGTGAATAATCGAAAATTTCTAAAAAATTCAGGATAAATTTCATCTTTAATCATAATGGCTTTACTCTCATTCAATCCATTGTATTTCATTAAAGACAAACCATCCAAAATATTCACCATTGGAATTGATTCTAATGTGTCATTACTAAGAATTGTAAATTTTCCATTAGGATTGAGAATTGATTTATAATAAATATGGATATTATACTTTTCGCATAATTGCAGCATTTTTGGATAAAATAGTTTATTTCCATAAGCAGCAGATAGTTTTGCATCAGAAAATGAAATTTGGGGAATGTGCTGAGGGTTTTTGATAATATTTGGATCTGCGGTATAAACACCTTCAACATTTGTCCAAATTATTATTTCTTTTGCATTTAAAGCGTAAGCAAGCAAAATAGCTGTAAGATTGGAACTTTCAAATCCCATTGTAGTAGTTTCACCATCTTTTGTGCTTCCAATAAATCCTTGGGTTAAGACAATAGAATTAGCACTAAATAGAGGAATTAACTTTTCATTTATATTTTTTTGAATTTGCTCTAAATCGGGATTCGCATTATTAAAATTATCATCTGTGATAATAATTTCACGGGCATCGATTTGAGAAAAATTTATTGATTTTTCTGCTAAATAACTAGAAAAAATGTATAGAGCAATTTCTTCACCCACTGCAAGAATATTATCAAGAGTGCGTGGAGTGAGTTCCTCAAGAACTTCAATGCTAACAAAATATTGTTTTAGTGTTTCTACATTATTTAATATAAATTCCTTTGCATTGCCGATAGAATCTTCTGATAAATTTAATTTATCTATTATTTTGATGTGGAATTTTTCTATTTCTGCAAGATTAGATTCCCATTTTTCACGATTGCGCGATTCAGCTGAATAAGCAGCAGAACGTAGCAAACGAGTGGTTTTCCCGAGTGCAGATATGACAATTACAGATTTATTATCTATATTTTTTAATATATGTAGAAAATTGTTAAAAGGTATCTCATCGGTGAAATGAGAGCCCCCAAATTTTTGAATAATCATATTACCGTCCGTTCATATTTAATTAAATTAGAAAAAATTGATTTATTATACCATGCCGATTTATTAATAAAAATATAGTTATCAAAAATAAAGAAAACAATACTTGTAATTATAATTCCCAATAATGATCCAAAAAGAATATCGCGAGTGAAATGCTGCAATAAATACACTCGAGAAATGGCTATACTGCAAGCAATAAACAAGCAAACTACTTTTGCAAATTGATTTTTCAGAATAATAGAAAAACCAAAAAATATTGCAAATGCATTTGCTGCGTGTCCCGATGGGAAGGAATGCATAGGAATTAGCGAAATATTTTTGATTGGATTTAAGATAAGTTTTGGATTATTTGCAAAAAAGGTCGAGGGGCGAGGCAAATCGGTAATTCCCTTAATTAATTCAACAATAAGGAATGTAATTAACGTGCTAACACCAATTTTGAAAAAAGTCGAATATTTATGCGATAATGCAATTAACAACAAAACTATAATACCAATTCCACTAAGCAAATCTGTTAAAAATATGAAATAATAATTCAAAAAAATTGTTCGATTAGAATTAAAATAAAATAATAATTCATCATTTTTATTCGATATAAAGAATATTAATCCAGCTAAAAAGAGTAAAAAATATGGTATTAAAAAAATGCGGTTATTTCTGTAAATATCTTTAAAATATCTTTTCAAAATGATCCCTAATCCAAATCTAAGATTCTTTGTATAAAATATTAGAGACGTTAAGAATATAAATTATTTTATAAATAATATTTTAATCCAATAAGCAGAGAAATTTTTGAAACTTTCCAATCCCCATCATCAATCAGATTAAAGAAATAATTCTGGTAATATCCCTCAATGAATCCTTTCAAATTATAACGAAATGGATAGGAAAAACCTATACCGAGAAATCCACTCAAATTAAGTGCATTTAATGAGCTTAATTTTTTTGGCATTCTTGCTTGCATTTCATCTATTTGCGATGGAGTATATTCAAGATAATTGGGTACTATAATTCGGGAAGTATAGTCAATGCTTTTGGATAAATTTATATAAGTAGAAACACCACCTAGCAAATAAAACATTGGCAAAAAATAATATTCACCTTGCAAATATATGCCCGTATTCATTCCTTTTAATTCAAGTATTCGACCTTCTTGAAATGGAACAAGCTGATTTGTGATTGGATCGCGATAATGTGAAACAGAATGATCGGGAGCATCGAGTTTGCCCGAAAATTTTTCAAATGTAAGTTTAGCCGTTCCATAAAATCTATTCGCAATTTTATAACTTGCAAGGGCGCCAAAGGAAACATTGAAAACATTTTTATTTTGAAATTCACCTAGTTCTCTTTGGGTATTAAAATTTGATTGATTAATATTTCCTGAATTTATAAAATTAACCGTATGCATTATATAACCTGGATTTATGAATGCGCCAATTTGCAAGCTTTCATAAGGATTGCAGCTACGTTGGTATCCAGGGGTTATATTAAATTCAAAATAGCCTGTAGAAGCATTTAATGAATAACAAATAGTTTGTGTGTTGACATTTTGAGCAAGATCGCTTACCTTTAAAACAACACGTCCGGCATTGTATGTCGATGGTGTAATGGTAAATTCCAATTGTGGCACACCTTCTGAATATTTTGGAATAGCATAAGAAATATTTTGATTTTCAGAAAAAATTATATCATTTATACCTGTGTCGAATTCTCTATCATCACGAACTATAACACGCAACTTATCTTTATCTGATATAAATTCAATGCTTGGTGGAATTGTATCGTTTGCAGGTTCATAATCAACAAATGATTGTCCTCCCATATTGCCATAAGCATCATAAGAATCATTACCGTAGCCAAAACCATAAGAATACATACCAAATGGCATTGCTGCCTCAAGCGAATGAGTGCCATAATCAATTTGAATAGAACCAATTGAATAACGAGTGATTCCAATTTCTTCAAAATTGTATGTTGGTGCTTTAGCATTATCAAGCTTTAGAGTATGTAATGCACGCGTAGGAATAACAACAGTTACATAATGATTCCATTCACCATTAATTGGCGTTGCAAATCTATAATGCATAAGGAATTGTTGCGTTGGACTAATTAAAATCATACATGGGTCACCTATATTATCGCCATTCTTGAAACCTTGTGAGAATTGGGCAACAAGTACAGGTTTATCGGAACGAATTTGAATATTATCCTTTGAATTGCCTTCGAGCCACTCACCCGCTCGTAAAATTCCAATAAGTTGTGAATTAATAAAAACTTTGGTAGAATCTTCATTGGCAAGTATTCGCCAGGTATAATAGGAGCGATTGCTAAATTTTCCAATAAAATAATGCTTTCCCCAGGATGAGATTGGTGGCATCTGCTCGACAAGATGATTGCAAGCTGTAATGGGAGGTTGTTGATGTGGTACATAAGCGCATTGATGACCTGCAAATACTGCAATTGGATGATTTGCCGTAATTAATGTACCTGTTAAATCCACATCTATACCAGCACGCAGATCTTGCTTTGCAAATACTTGATACACATCACCCCTATTCAATGTAATTTGAAAAGGCTTTTTGGCAGGATGACCCCAGCCTGTTTCAACAGATGGGGTTATAGTAACATAAGTATTATTTTCCGTAGCTACTACTGCTAATTCAGGTAATAGTGGAGCTGACATAGTATAAGTCATTGCCCTATAAGCAGTGCCAAGTACACGAGTAGGCAATCCAATATATGTATCAGTTGTCTGAAAGCGGCGATTCAATCCATATACTGATATAGGATAGTCAGAAGTTATATGTACAGCCATAGCGGGTTCTATAATTTCGGAGCTTGTTATTTGAGCCAATGTATCGATTTTTATGTTTTGAACAGTTTTTCCAATAACTTTTACATTTTTTTGAAATTTCAATGCTTTAATTTCAATTTGTACATTTGCATCTTCTTCTGATGTAATAAATAGCTCAAGATTAATTGGAGCGGGTTTATTGTCAACTGTCGTATAATTTTTCATAAATGTAAGCCAAAATTCAGTCCCTACAGGATTTTTTAATTGTAATCTATGTTGAGCTATAGTATCAATTGGTGGAATTTGTGACTGGTCATTGCTTTGTGCAATTGTATTACTAATAAAGACCAAAAAAGTAAATAATATTGTAATATAGATCTTTTTCAATTACAACTCTCTATTTTAAATAAATAAAATTAGAACGAAAAGTACCTTTTTTGCTCACCATAACAATCGAATAAGCACCTGATGAAAATTTCCAAGGAATACTTTCAAAGTATAATCGGTAAATCCCACGAGGATATTTATAATTTGTTATATCAGGAATTTCTTTACCTGTATTATCATATACTCTATAATTAAGCATTGAACTCCCGGGAATTTCTGTAACAAGTTGTCCGAGTATAGAATAAATATTAAAATTCACGGTTGTTGTATCTTCTACAGCAAAAATCACATTCTCTGAAAAAGAAAAAGGATTTGGATAAATTTGTGATATGCCCTCATGCAAAACTGGATAAACAGGATCACCAATAAATATTCTCCCACTGCTAAAAGATATATCATTTATTGGTGTAGCATTAATTTCCAAATAAAATGGGGAGAAAATTGCTATTGAATCCTGTCCAACAAGAGTTTCGAGACTAATAGTGCAAAGCACACCTGAATAATTTGGATTTATTTGATTTGAAGAAATTTGAAGAATTGCATTATCAGGATTTGTTGCATCGATTGTAAATGAAGGATTTAGTTCGTTAAAAGCATAATTTGTCCCGCCAACAATATTTTTAACATCAATCAAATTGTAATTAAAATAGATTTTAAGCAAAACATTATTTGCATTTTTCAAATCTATATTTGAATAAATAGGCAAAGAGTAAATATATCCCGTACGTGGTAAAGTTGAATCATGGATACTTATATAATTTTGAGAAAATACAGGAAAAATTTGTAAAAGTATAAAAATAAATATATATATTAATCTCTTCATTAAATTTTCATTTTTTTATAACGAACTAACATTATCAAAAAAGTCGCAAAACTAATCCATTCAATTATAAATAATTCAAAATTACAATAAAAATGCCAATAATGAAGAAAATTCAAATCAAAATATCTGCCAATTCCGAAAGAAAGCTCCAAATCGGTTTCTGACGTGTCCACGTTTCTTCAAAAGGTGTATAGGTTATAGAATGATTAGCACGCCCTATCATCACATCAGTTTTGCCATTAATTAAAGCTTCAACAGCAGCAACTCCAAGATGGCTTGCAAGTACTCTATCACGAACTGTTGGGGAACCACCTCTTTGAATATGTCCCAAAACTGTATATTTTGCTTCTATGTCATAAGTTTCTGAAAGATAATTGGCAATTTTAATTGCACCCCCATATTCATCACCTTCCCCAACAATAATGATTGTACGGCGATTCTTGCCTTGTCTTAAAATCCGTTGATAAAGCAAATCCATATTTGTAATACTCTCGGGAATTGCAATATATTCAGCACCGCAAGCTATGCCAACATCCATCGCAATAAATCCTGCATGCCGCCCCATTACCTCAACAATAAACACTCGGCCATGGGAATCCGCAGTATCGCGTATTCTATCAATTGCCTCTGCTGCTGTATTGACAGCAGTGTCATAGCCAATAGTATAATTTGTTCCGTATAAATCATTATCAATTGTACCAGGTGTACCTACAATTGGGATATGATTTTCAAGCCAAAAAGCATGAGCACCGCGGAAAGTTCCATCTCCACCGCAAGCAACTATACCCTCAATTCCAGCTTCTCTTGCACGTTCAGCAGCAGCGGCTCGTCCTCCTGTCATCATAAATTCTTTTGATCTACTTGTTTTCAATATTGTACCACCACGGCCTATTATATTTGCTGTTTCTCGTCTGGTTAGCTTGATAAAATCCCCTTCTATTAATCCAGAAAAACCACCTTCAACTCCTACGACCTCTAAACCTTTGCTTATTGCTGACCTGACAACTGCTCTTATATGAGCATTCATTCCCGGTGCATCTCCACCACTTGTAAGTATTGCTATCTTTTTCATTTATATCTAAAAAATCTTAACCTATAAAATAACATATTATAAAAAATTTAAATTAACTAAATTTTGTTAATAATTTGAATATTTTCTAAAATTTTTCTAATTATTTAATTATAGAAAATGATTTTGTTATCCTTTCCTTTCCATTATTAATGATTAATAAATATAACCCATTATTAAGATTACTTAAATCTAATTTATAAGTATTGGAAAAAGTCGCTAAATCATTTATACTAATTAATTTATTGCCAATAAAATCATAGATTTGAATTGAATTAATATAATTATTATTATTAGGTAATTCGATAATTAATTCATTATTATACACTGGATTTGGATAAATTAATACATTACTTGAAAACTGATTCTCATTTACTGAAGAGCCTTTGACGCCACTTGCAAAAATTGTAAATGTTCTAATCGAATCAACTATGGAATTTGATGTGATTATGAGTTTTGTTTTATAACTTTTAACTTCTTTTGGTGAGAAAGAAATCTTAACATATACACTATCATTCCAATTTAAATGTATTGGAAGCGGATCTGAAATTATCTGGTAAGCATTGTCTATATTATCTGTAATACTAATATTAGAAATTTCTAAAATTCCATTACCTATATTTTTAATTGCAAATGATTTTTCAACGGTTTGTCCTATTTCTACAGCACCAAAAGAAAGTGACGCTCCTATAATAGCAATTTCTGGTGAGGGTCCATTACAATTTCCATATAGATTTATGTTATAAACGGGCAAATTATATGCATTTGAGAGTAATATTAATTTTGCGGTATAATCTTTCTTGGCATTAGGTTTAAAGTAGATTGGTAATTGGAAACTATCTTTTGGATTTATCGTAATTCCATTTGGATAGTCATCGATGGAGAAAATATTCTCTATATAATTTATCAATGTTAATTGATTTATTTTTAATTCAACTTCACCAAAATTTCGTATTATTAATGTCTTTTTATAAACCGAGTCAACCCAGGTATTCTCAAAAGCAATTGCCGTATCGCTGACTCCCAAAATTGCTTCCTGCTTGAACCCATTACCATCAATATCAATCAATTTCTTTGGAGCATTAAAAGCATTTGAATTAATGACAATATGGGAATCATAAATTGTGTCACGTGCAATAGGACTAAATTCAACATTGATTGTAATCTTCTCATTCGGTAATATCGTTTGAGGTAATTGGATTGGCAATAATTTCAAAGTTGATTGCATATCATTATCCAATGATATCGAGGATATATCTAATTTTTCACTTCCAATATTTTGTATATCAATAGATTGTGTCAGCTTTTCCCCTGCTTTCACTGTACCAAAATCAATCAAAGGTTTACTTGTAGCGATAATAGGTGCATTTCCTTCCCAATTTTTAATAAAGCCATCAAGACCTTCCTGATTAATTTTATGGATTATATTAATTGCTGGATTATATATAGTTGTTATAGGAAATCCAGGCAATTGCCAACGCACTTGAATTGAATCAATTCTATTTCGATTGCCTAATGATATATTTTGAATAAATGGAACTTCACCCGAAAAATGTCCAAGTCCGGCTTCAATTTCTCGAATTTGTGCCAGCCCATCAGAAAAAACAGTGATGCGACAACCAATGCAAGATTTATTATGATTTGCGGGAGGTTCGAGATACACTTCCACCCAATTGTTTTTATTCCCAATTTCGTTGCGTAGCAAATGAATTTGCATATATACTGCAATAGATGTATCCTTTTTGGATACGCCATTAATAATTGTATCCTTAATAGTTGTATCACGATGTTGCCTACTATAGAACAAATCCTGGTCTCCATCTAAATCATAATCAGCTGGCTCCATAGAATGCCCTTCTTTAGCATCGAAAACGCCAATTTGCTTTGAAATATCATCAAAATAATGATTATTATTCTGATGAAGAATATAAAGCCTTTCCTGGCCTTCTTTATTTGCATCGGGATAAGCCATTTGTCCAATAGCAACATCCAGCCATCCATCACCATCAAGATCGAACCATTCACCACCCTGATCACCAAGATGAGACGACAAAGGTGCATCTCGTTTCAATCTATCCAATTCCCATTGGTAGCGATAATTACTATCTTTTCCCAAATTGACAGAAATATGTGTCCTACCTTCATTATCATTATATCCACCGTGAACCTCCACTTGAAGCAAATCCATATCACCATCACAATCAAAATCGGCTGGTTGAGCTTCCCATTGGCAAAGATTCTGCCCATTATCGCCTTGCATCAATTGAGCCGAATAATTCGCAGGTGTTGCCCAATTGACAAAATCTTGTTTTGCAGTTTTTGTATATAAGCTACCACCACTTCTGCAGTAAGGTGATGTAAAAATGTCTTGCCAGCCATCATTATTCCAATCTGCAATATTTACACCATAAAGTGGTTCATAATTTTCCGAAAT
>DAOTPH010000048.1:0-10563 GCA_035451765.1 Bacteroidota bacterium
AAATTGTTTTGGGGATTTTATTTCCATTGCACTTTTCCCAACATAATTTAATGCATTTGCTATATCGAGAATTCCACTTCCATATCTTACATTCCAACCATCAGAATTCAGTTTTTGTGCTGTTATCATAAGGAGGGAACGTATTTCATTAGAGGTTAAAGATGGATCTTGTTCGAGTAATAATGCAATAGCAGCTGAAACATAAGGTGCTGCAAAAGATGTTCCTGATACTTCTTGATAGGTATTATTTCTATCAGTAGCCATTATATTTATTGCGGGCGCAATAAGTGCAAGATTGACACCATAATTGCTTCCCGCCCATACCTGACCTTCCTGAGTTGAACCACCCACCGAAATAACGCCTTCATAGTCAGATGGAAAATGTGGATCGCTCCTGCTCCCGTTTCCAGATGAAGCAACAATAATACAACCTAATTGTTGAGCGAGGTTAATTGCATCCTCAACAAGCTGAGATTTGAAATAATCCCCAAAACTGCAATTTATAATTTTAGCACCATTTAGTGCAAGATAAAGGATAGATTGTGCTATATCATCTGCTTCCCCTGCACCACCTATATCAAATGCTCTTGCCGAGAGAACCTTAGAATTGTATGCTAAACCAATAATTCCAATTTGATTATTACCTTCGGCTGCCATAACACCTGCAACAGATGTTCCGTGGCCAAATTCATCTTCCGGAATTGGGTCGGGATTAGACCAATCACCAAAATATGCAGTATTTTCATCCACAAAATCATATCCTATTACATCGTCGACATATCCATTCCCATCGTCATCGATACCGTTTAAATCTCCCGAAACACCATTTCTGACCTCATCTGAACTCCATGGTTCAAATATACCATCGTGATTTATATCTTCCTTTGGATTGATTGCCAATTGATTAATTAAATCGGGGTGAGTAAAATCAATTCCTGTATCGACAAAACCGATGACTATACCTTTCCCTGTTGCTTTTTGCCAAGCTTCCTGGGCATTAATTGCTTGCAATGCCCATTGCTTTGCAAATAATGAATCATTTGGAATATTAATCTTTTCTATGTGATAAATATAATTTGGTTCAATCAATTCAATATCAGGATCTGATGCTATTTTTAATAAATCACTTGAATTTTTAACAACGTAATATTTGTTTAATTCGTTGATTTGATATTGAACACTCTGCAGCTTATCTGAATTAATGAGTTGCTTAGATTGTGGAAATATGGCTTTAAATTCCACATTATAAGTTTTTTGAATTTGCTGAATTCTCTGAGTAGTTTTAAATTTTATAATATAGCTATCTGTGGAATAAGCAAAATTTGATATGATAAAAGAGAAAATAAAAATTGATTTAATAAACCTTTTCATTTAAATATAGATTTTATATTATAACGATAATCAATCAATTTTATGAAGTATTTTAGCAAATTCTCCACATTTTACCCTTCACCCTTTAAACTTTACATTTTACCCTTCACCCTTTAAACTATGGCATAATAATTGATTTTAATTTTAAAATTTAATCTTTTCATTTCGAGGAATTAATGGTACAAACCGAAAATTATATAATAATAGGAATCGATGGTGGCGGTACAAATACACGCGGTGCAATTTTCCAAAATAATAAAAGAATCGTAGAGAAAAAAATTCCTTCAACAGCCCGCGTGGGGGCAGTAGGGCTTGGTGAATCTTGCGAACGAACATTGCAAATGATGATTGATTTATGCAACGAAGCTAAGATTGATATGTCAGAAGTGGATGCTGTTGTGGTTGGACTTGCTGGAATTTGGCTTGACGAAGAAAAGCGACGTGCTGAGGGGCTTATTAGAACATTGGCTCGAACTCAGAGTATTCAAATCAATGAATTGGCTGTTCTTAGCGATGCGGAAATTGCTTTGGAAGGTGCATTGAATGGTGATGAAGGTATTCTTTTAATTGCAGGAACGGGTTCAATTGCATTGGCAAGAATAGGGAAGACTCAATTATTTCGCTGTGGTGGCTGGGGTATAGAATTAGATGACGAAGGAAGTGGTGCCTGGATTGGTCGTGAGGGATTAACTGCTCTTGTCAGATCTTTGGATGGTAGAGGAGAAAAAACAAAATTATTAGAAAAATTGAAAGCTGATAAGATTATTGGGCAATATATTGATGAAAAAAATCCACGCATTATAGTGAAAGCTTTTACCGAAAGAAAAATTGAATATTCTATGATTACAAAACCTGTGATGGATTGTGCTGTCGAAGGTGATTCTATATGCTATGATATTATTCAAAAAGCAAAACTACATTTGCTTGAATTACCTAATACCTTATCTAGCAAGTTCAAATCCAAGAAAATTAAAATTACTCTCTTAGGAGGAATTTTTGAAAATAATACATTTTTAGGGAATGAAATAAAAGTAGAATTAGAAAAATCTTCAAAATTTGAATTAATCGAACATAAAGGGACAGCTCTTGAGGGTGCTTATTTAATTGGCGAAAAAATAATAAAACAAACAATAGATTTATAAAAAAAGGCAATATTAAATTGCCCTTTTTAATATAGGATATTATAGAATAATATTGTTAAGTGTTAGAAATTTTGAACTTCTTTCAAAAACTCTAATATTTCCTCAGCAGAATCAAATTCGATTAATTTATTTCTGTATGATTCATTATTCAAAATACGAGATATGCGGCTAAGCAATTTCAAATTCATTCCCACGTTATTTTCGGGACCAATTAGAAGAAATGCTAGCCTGATAGGATCTCCATCAAGCGAATCGAAATCGACAGGTTCAGCAAGAGTTATTAATGCACTACAAAAATCACTAACTCCTTTTGTTTTTGCATGAGGTAATGCTATGCCTTTTCCTATTCCTGTTGAAAGCACTTTTTCACGGTCAAAAACATCTCTAATTACTTGATTTTTATCGATAATTTTACCCGATACTTCAGCTAAGTTTATTAATTCATTAATTATTTCTTCTTTATTATTAAGAGAAGAATGAACGCTAATGCTGTTTTTGTTAAGAATATCTATTAAGTCCATATTAATCAGAAATTTATTTATAAAATTAGAATTCTTCTTTCCATTTATTAATTAAGTCTGTATGCTCCTCAATTAACTCATCGCAGATTAAAGTATTTTGTGCATCTGCATAGATAAAGAAGCTTGCACCTTCAGAATTTGGCAATAGAACAACAGAGTTATCACCATAAAAAATTTTTACTCCTTCAACTAATTCTCGGGGATACGATTCAGAATATTGCATTGCACGCCGCATTATATAGCCTTTCATTTCCCATGGTATTTTAATTTCAGTGGATTTATAACATCTTCGAGGAAGTTGCTTGTCAATTTCTGAAATTTTTAACCCGGTCTTTGAAAGCATTTCAAGTACTTGTCCTATTGAAAACATCCCATCTGAGGCATAAAGAAAATCTCTAAAGATAAACCCACCATGAATATTGCCAACAAATAGAACTTTCTCATCAGTTGTAGCTTCCATCATAGCAGAATGGGAATCTTTAATGTGTATTATTTCAACATTATAATTTTGTGCGATCAAATCGACTTCTTTACTGCCTAAAATCGAAATAGCAATTTTATATGGTTCTTTATGGCGATGAGTTTCAAGAAAAAGTTTTGTCATAATTGTTAATAATCTTTGATGAGAATACCAAACGCCACGCTCATCAATTATTGATATTTTTTCTGCTCCAGGCTCTATTCTAAAACCGAGTTCATACGAGATAGATTGCATAATTTTGCTTATTTCATCGTACTCTTGCTGAATTTCAGCGGGATCCTTCCTGAATTTTTGTGGATCTATGTAATTATTAAGTGAAATGACGTCAACTCCCAAATCACCTAATACTTGTGGTAAAATCGATGATGCTAAACCAAATGAATAATCCATAAGAATTTTAAAATGCTTTGAGCGAATTAAATCTACTTCAAGGGAATCCATATATCGGTTTAAATAAATCTCATTTGTTCTTTCAGGAAAACGAATTTTGCCAATATCTTTATAATGAACTCTGGAGATATCTTCACCAAAAAAATATCTTTCAATGCTTTTTGCTTTTGAAATGGAAATATCTCTTCCATCAGCACTAAATATTATTATATCGGTATTATCAGGATTTCGAGGGGAACGTCGTGTGTGGAAACCACCACTATATTTTCCCGTCCGAAGCTCCTGGCGAGTCTGCGGAATGGACATCATTTGCAAATCATTAACATTAACTCCAACAGAAGTCAATCCTGCAACCATTGAACGCTTAATTATTCGTGAAAATGGGTCAGGGTCGCGACTTGTAAGAAAATTGCTATTTCTTTTGAAAGCCATACCAATGCAGGCGCCAAGTTTTGCCGCAAATTCTGGATAAATATCAACATTTGATAATGCAGATATTCTTGGTCCCGTAAATAATTCTTTGTTCCACCGTTCTTCTTGAACAAGTGTATGGGTGACCATCGCACCCTCTTCAATTATTTTATTTGGCCAGAGTTTAATATTTGGATTTATATAAACATTAGGACCTATATTACAATTTTCTGCAATGAAAACATTCTCTGAAATTGTTGTAGAGTGACCAATATTTACATTATTACATATTACGGTATTATTTATATCGCAGAATTCTCCGATTTTAACATTATCCCAAATTACTACTCCATAAAGTTTAGAACCTGTACCAATCGTAACATTATTACCGATTATAGAATCCTTTAAAACGCAATTTGAAGAAATTTTTGTATTATGTCCAAGATAAACATTCCCTTTAATTTCCACATTATTAGCAACTTCTGTATCGCTATATCCATAATATGATTCGTATAGGTTTGATGATATATTTAATTTTACTTTTCCTGCTAAAGCATCTTTTTGTCCAATCAGATATTCTTCCAAATTTCCGATATCCCTCCAATAT
Organism: Bacteroidota bacterium; assembly: GCA_035451765.1. Lineage (GTDB taxonomy): Bacteria > Bacteroidota > Ignavibacteria > Kapaibacteriales > UBA2268 > UBA2268. Next base: position 4,924 of record DAOTPH010000048.1, read on the forward strand.
CCATTTGCAACATATCCATAAAGTGGCATTTTCTTTTCTAACATTAATGGGAATAAATCTTTGCCAAAATCAAATTCCTCCTGATAGGGTATTAAATCAAGTACTTCAGGTTCTAAAATATATATTCCTGTATTAATTGTATCAGAAAAAACTTGTCCCCAACTTGGCTTTTCAAGAAAACGAGTAATTCGATCATTATCATCAGTAATTACAATTCCATATTGTAGAGGTAAACTTGACCGAGTGAGAAGTATCGTTGCTAATGAATGTTTCTCTTTATGAAAATTTATAGCTTGTGTCAAATCAAAATCAGTGAGTACATCCCCGCTTATTACTATAAAAGGTTCATCGAGGTATTGATAAGCATTTTTCACAGCACCAGCAGTCCCATAATCTGCTTGGGCAATTATATAGTTCAATGATACACCAAATTTCTCCCCATTTTGAAAATAACTGGTTATAATTTCAGGATGAAAATACAATAATGACACAATATTATTTATACCGTGATTTTTCAAAAGGTTAATTATATGCTCCATTATTGGCTTATTTAATAATGGAACCATCGGTTTGGGTATGGTCATTGTTAAAGGTCTTAAGCGAGTTCCAAACCCACCTGCCATAATTACTGCTTTCATAAGACCTCCTTAGTAAAAAATCTCTTTTTTGAAATTTGTATTATAAAGAAATTCAAATTAGTAAATTTGTAGATATTGGAAAAATAAAAAAGGAAAATTGTGAAAGTTTTAGTAACTGGAGCAACAGGTTTTATTGGAAGCCATTTAGTTGATAAATTGCTCGAAAAGAATTATTCTGTAATTGCAACAATAAGAAAAACAAGCAACTTACAATGGTTAGTTAACAAACCAATTCAATTAATTGAAGCATCTTTAAACGATAAGGCTAAGCTTATAGATATTGTTAAAGATGTGGATTATGTATATAATGTAGCAGGAGTTATTGCAGCCAAATCTTATGAGGATTTTCTTAAAGCGAATAGAGATGGAACCAAAAATTTGATTGAAGCTGTTTATGAGTCTAACCCGAATATTAAAAGATTTGTTCATATTAGTAGTCAAGCAGCAGCAGGCCCCGCAACATCCCTTGATAATCCTGTCAAAGAGAGTGATGAATGCCATCCTATTACTTCCTATGGTAAAAGTAAAAAAGAAGGCGAGGATGTTGTGCTTTCCTTCAAAAACAAAATGCCCATAACCATTATACGGCCACCTTCTGTTTATGGTCCAAGGGATCCTGCAATACGAGATATCTTTCGCATAGGTAAAATGGGGCTAGGTCCTTTAATGGGATTTAATGATAAATATGTAAGCTTGATTCATTGCTTTGATCTTGTGCGAGGTATTATTATGGCAGGTGAATCTGAAAAAGCAAAAGGTGAAATTTATTTTATTACATCCAAAGAATTCTATAGCTGGCTTCAAATTATGGAAGTTCTAAAGCAGGCACTTGGGAAAAAACTCTTTATAAAAATAAGATTTCCGCAACCTCTTGTTTTAGCAGCAGGAAGTATTTCAGAATTTTTTGGAAAATTTTCTAAAAAGCCACCCGTTTTTGATAAAGAAAAAGCCATTGATTTCATTCAAGATTATTGGATTTGCTCGCCAGAGAAAGCAAAAAATGATTTTGGATTTGAATCTCAGATAGATCTGCAGTCAGGATTTAATGAAACTGCCAGATGGTATATCGAAAACAAATGGATTTGAAATGTCTTCAAGGCCATTAAAAATTATTATAACTTCTCTATTAATTATAGTTTTAATAATTGCATTAGCAATATTCTTGAATAATTTATCTAAGAATAAATCAGATAAAGAGACAAAAGAATATCATTTTAATACAATTAATTCTGAGACTTTAATTTCTTATAATTCTTATGGAATTCCCCATATCTATGCATCTAGCGAAAATGATATGTTCTTTGCAATAGGATGGGCACAAGCAGAAAGTCGGCTTTGGCAAATGGATTTCCAACGCCGAGCTGCTTACGGCAGATTATCCGAAATTATTGGTGAAGATGCTTTATCGTTAGATAAATTTTTAAGATCTCTGGAGATTAAGAGAATATCAGATTCTTCATATAATATTTATAATCAACATACCAAGGATATTTTACAACATTTTAGCGATGGTGTTAATGCTTACATTGAATCTAATAAAGGAAATCTCCCAATAGAATTTGCACTTTTAACATATAAACCCGAAAAGTGGAAACCACAGGATTGTATTTCCATTGGAAAATTGATGGCATTGGAAATGAGTATCAGCTTTATATCTGATATAACTTTTGGAGAAATTGCTCAACAATTGGGCTATGAAAAAGCTAAAGAACTTCTCCCTTCGAACAAAGAGCTGCTTAATACTCTTGATAATAAAATAAATCCTCAATTTATTAAAAAGAATAGTAATATCGATTCTATATTGAAACTTGTATACAATTATAATTTTTCAGCACCTTATCTTAATTCAAGTTTATTAAATTTTGCAAGTGAATTTCAAAAATTAAAATTCTTTTATCCTCAATCGGGCAGCAATGTATGGGCAGTGATATGTAAAAATATAGATAATCCAAATATCAAATCTACCATTCTTGCAAATGATCCTCATCTTCCTTTGATTCTTCCTCCAATTTGGTTTGCTATGCAATCAACTTGTCCAAATTTTAATGTTACTGGCTTTACAATACCTGGCGTTCCATTGTTTTTAATTGGAAGGAATGATAATATTTCATGGGGCATTACAAATATAATGCTTGATTGTGCAGATTTTTTTGTTGAAAATATTGACTCAAGTGGTAATTATTATTTAACATCTGATTCAATTAAAAAGAAAATCACGTATTATCTTGATACTATTTATATTAAAAACAAAGCTCCACATATTTATTACATTAGAAAAACGGAACGTTCCCCGATTATTTCAGATTTTCATATATTAAAAAATGCGGGTTTCTACGATAAGTCGTTACAAAATAAATCTGGCTTTTTCGATAAAACCGCCTTTACTTATGAATGGACAGGTTCCTATATCACAAATGATGTTGATGCATTATATAAAATTAATACAGCCCGAGATTGGCAGGAATTTTTACAAGGAAGAAATATGTGGGGAGCACCAGCATTAAATTTTACTTTTGCTTCAAAAACAGGTGATATTGGAATCGCACCTGCTGGTCTTATTCCAAATAGACAAAAAGATTGCAATCCAAATTTTCCTAATCCAGGATGGAAAAAAACTTCGCAATGGAATGGAACTTTACCATCAAATTCATTTCCTACAATTTTTAATCCCGAGAAAGGATTTGTGGCAAATGCTAATAATCCTTTAAGCGATTCGCTTCCTTACTTTGTCACAAATTATTGGGATAATTCTTCACGAATTGAACGAATTACAGAATATCTTGCTAATTCTCAATCTTTAACTATTCAAGATATAAAGAACTTGCAAATGGATGTTCTATCACCATATTCAAAAGAGATGATGAGTGTAATTTTACCATTATTAACTAAGTACACTAATTTGATGAGTCAAAATGAAAAGGATGTACTTAATTTAATGAAAAAATGGAACTTCACACATTCTGCAAATAGTATTCAAGCGAGTATTTTCAATGTGATGAATTCTTTTATATTAAAAAATACTTTCTCAGATGAGCTTGGTATTTCACTTTATAATCAGTATTTATGGTTTGGAAGCATTCCTGCTCGGAAATTGCAAGAAATCATCAATCAAGAAGATAATCCTTGGTTTGATAATGTTAATACAAAAGAAGTAGAAAATCGAGATTTTATTGTTTTTCAATCTTATCGAGAAGCTATAAACTATCTAACCAAAATTTTCAATTCAAAAGATTATACTAAATGGCAATGGGGAAAAATACATACTTTAAAACTTAGGCATATTTTTGCAGAAAATAAGTTAATTCGCCCATTTTTTACAATTGATCCATTAGAAATGAGTGGCAATGGAACAACAGTAAATATGGAGGGATGGTCACAATTTTCTCAATTTGATATAACTGTGGGACCATCAGCACGATTTATTGCTGATATGAGTGATTCTCTTGTCTATATGATTTTACCAGGTGGAGAGAATGGTGATCCAACAAGTATGCATTTCCTTGACCAGCTTACTTTATGGAAAAATGGCGCTTATTTGAAAATTGTACATTCTAATGCAATTAAAAAGTCAGATAATTTGAGAGTATTTCGTCCTAAATAAAAATAATTTTTATTTTAATAAATTTATTAAATTTGAAATTCTTATATGCACATTTTAAAATGTTAACATTTTTATCAAAATTTTTTAGAAATTCTTATATCAATACAAAAAATAATCAAAGTAAGTGTGCATCCAATAAAAAAATTCTAATCTTACTTTTTTTTATCTTATTATTTTCCTATAAACCTGTTCAAGCTCAATATTTTTTTATTACTTCTTTCAATAATCAAAATCCACAAAAAAATGAATTAAGTTTCGTTTGTTTCGATAGTAATTATAACTTTAAAGATTTTTCAGAAAGTTCATTAAAAATGTATATTGATGGCGCAAATGTTTCGATTGACTCTATTCTCTATTTTAATTCTCAAAGTGAAAAAAGAGCTTCAATATTTATTGCTATAGAATATTCTGATGCAATTAATGATTATGATATAAAAATTATAAATCAATTACTTGATTTTTACTCTCACTATGAAGAACAACAAAATTGTGAATTAACAGTTGTATTATTTTCAAATAATCCAATTATTATAAAAAATCCTAATCAAAAGGATATTTTACCTATTATTGACCCCCATCAATTAAAATTATACCCTAAACCAAGTATTGATAATCTTATAAAAAGTAAATACTTTCTAGATTTTATTTCTAATGCAAAATACTCAAAACAGCTTTTAATAATTTCCAAAAGCCAATTTGATTATAATATTTCCAATATTATTACAATCTTACAAGATAATCAAATAAAATTTTCAAATATGATATTACAAGATGGACTTTCATCAAACTTTACTGAAATTATAAATTCAATTGGTGGGCATATATATAGAATTAATAATAATTTGGAACATATTAAAAATATTTCATTTTATAATTTCTTAAATGAAAATTATCACAAGATATTTTATAACTATAATTTCTGTGTAGGGAAGCATTCAGTTGTTCTTACAACAGATACACTTACTGATACTTTAAATTTTATAACATATCCAAATGAGGTGGCTGATATTTATCCAAAATGCAATTATATAGATTTCGGTAAAGTTGAAGTTGGCAAAAAAGCTATTAAGGAGATTGTTTTTCAAATTAGAAATGCAAATTTAAATATAGAACAAATTACAAGTAACTTACCAAATTATAAAGTCTTAGGAAATTATTCTAATAGTATTATAAATAGGGATTCCCTTCTCAGAATTCCTATTCAATATGAATGTAAAGATACATTATTTAATCAAGCAGAAATTACAATTCAAGGGAAAAATTGCCAGATATATAAATTCTTTGTTTTTGCAGGGGAAAAGCCAAAGAGTGAGATTCTACCCGTACATTTTGCCAGTCCAATTCCTAATGAGATATTATTTTCAAATGAAATTTCATATATCAAATGGATTGGTTCTCATC